>NZ_JAKNRV010000057.1:0-21205 GCF_023072625.1 Pseudomonas emilianonis | reverse complement strand
CAAATGTCGGCCGCCGCCAACGCGTTGAATAGCCGAGTAATGAAGGCCTGGCGCTGTTCATGCTCGGCCACGGGAAGCCCTTCCCCGTCGACCGGGCGGTGCATCATGGCCAGGCGACTGAGGCGGTAAGGCACGATGATTTTCTGCAGCGGGACCTCCTTGACCAGCCACACGCGATGCCCGGCGGCGCGCAACCCTCTGATGCGCTCACGCAGGCCCTCGGCGAAGCGCTGCTCCGCCACGGCGCGCACGTACTCACCAGTACTCGGGTCCTTGAGCGCGTGCTCCTTATCGCCCGACATTTGCCCATAAAGGTACAGGCTCCAGCGCGCTGCCAGCACTACATCGCTGAACGACTGCTCGGCCAGGGCCTTCTCGACGCGTTGGTTGAAATGCGCGCACTGGGTGATGTTTTCCAGACCGTCCAACGGCATGCAACCGGCAAAACTGGCCTGAACCAGACTGATATCGTGCCATTTGGCCGCGTCCTCAAGCGCTGGAATCAGCGCCGTGGCGTGGCTGTCGCCCCAGACCATTGCGGACACCGAGCGGCCCTGCGGACCGAAGTGGCAGAACGACCGGTCATCCGGAGTGTTCTTGTCCTCCAGGCAGGCCGTCAGCTCCGGGCCCCATTTCTTCGCCTGGGCATAACGTAGTGCCTGTTCGGACAAGCGCCAAGGCACGCCATTGGTTTCACGTAATGCCAGACCGGTGATGCCGAAGCACAGGATGCCGGCTGCGGCAGCAACCAGGATAGCCTTGCGCCCGGGCAGCAGACGTTTTTCCCGAAACGGCGCCTCCACAAAGCGCCAGGACAAATAACCCAGCACCAGGCTCAGCAGCATCAAGCCGCCCAATTCAGCCGCGCTCAAGCCATCAACCGCTGCGTAATTGGCGTACACGAACACCGGCCAGTGCCACAGGTACCAGGAATAAGAAATAAGCCCCAGGCCCACCATTAGCCGCGAACTCAGCAGCCGCCCGACCCAGGTGGCTTGCTGCCCATTGGCCCAGATCAACCCGACCACGCCCAACACCGGCAGCAAAGCCGCCGCGCCTGGGAACGGTGTATGTCGGTCAAAACCGAATATGGCGGTCAGGATCAATGCCAGGGACACCAGGCTGACCCCTTGTGTCAGGGACGGTGAAGCGCGCCATTCATACCTGGGCATGACCGCCAGCACGGCGCCGGCCAGCAATTCCCAGGCACGCAAGTGCAGCAGGTAGAACGCTTTCTGCGGCTGATGGGAAACCGCCCAGACACTCATGCCAAATGACACCAGCAACACCGCGAACAACGCCAGACGCCAGTGTTTCAAACGACTTGAAAGCAGGGTCAGCAGGAGTGGAAAGAGGATGTAGAACTGCTCTTCTACCGCCAGCGACCAAGTATGCAGCAATGGCTTGATGTCGGAAGCCGCATCGAAATAGCCGTCCTGGCGGGCAAACAGGAGGTTGGAGGTAAAGGTGACCTGGTAGTGCGCCGACCGCCCCAGCGCTTCGTAGTCCTTGGGCGCCAGCAAAAACCAGCCCACTGCCAGTGTCGCGGCCATCATCACGAACAACGCCGGCAGGATACGCCGGGCGCGTCGCGCCCAGAAGTCGACGAAACTGAACCGCCCCACTTGGCGTTCACGCCAGATGATCGATGTAATCAAAAAGCCGGAAATCACAAAAAAAACGTCTACCCCGACAAAGCCGCCAGTAACGCCCGGAACTCCAAAGTGGAACAGCACGACTGCGAGAACAGCAATGGCACGCAAACCATCAATGTCTCTTCGGTAAGCAAGAGTGGTCATATATCTAGATATCAGCCAGAAACGAATGGGGATGAGCGTAGCCGCACTCACCTTTTTTGTTTCATAACTGACACTCGTGACGCTCAAACCTCCCTTTCTCGATACAAAAAAAATGGCGCCCCGGAGGGCGCCATTTTTTTGGACCTGAAACGTCGTATTACTTACGCTTCATCGACAGGAAGAACTCGTCGTTGGTCTTGGTGGTTTTCAGCTTGTCGATCAGGAACTCGATGGCGGCGACTTCGTCCATCGGGTGCAGCAGCTTGCGCAGGATCCACATGCGCTGCAGTTCGTCGTCGGCCGTCAGCAACTCTTCGCGGCGGGTGCCGGAACGGTTGATGTTGATGGCCGGGAACACACGCTTTTCAGCGATACGACGGTCCAGGGGCAGTTCCATGTTGCCGGTACCCTTGAACTCTTCGTAGATCACTTCATCCATCTTCGAGCCGGTTTCAACCAGCGCGGTAGCGATGATGGTCAGCGAGCCGCCTTCTTCGATATTGCGCGCGGCGCCGAAGAAACGTTTCGGTTTCTCCAGGGCGTGGGCATCGACACCACCGGTCAATACCTTGCCGGAGCTCGGGATCACGGTGTTGTAGGCACGGGCCAGACGGGTGATGGAGTCGAGCAGGATCACCACGTCTTTCTTGTGTTCGACCAGGCGCTTGGCCTTCTCGATCACCATTTCGGCAACCTGCACGTGGCGGGTTGGCGGCTCATCGAACGTCGAGGCAACCACTTCGCCGCGCACGGTGCGCTGCATTTCGGTCACTTCTTCCGGACGTTCATCGATCAGCAGCACGATCAAGTGAACTTCAGGGTTGTTGCGCGCGATGTTCGCTGCAATGTTCTGCAGCATGATGGTCTTACCGGCTTTCGGCGGTGCGACGATCAGGCCACGCTGACCCTTGCCGATCGGGGCGCACAGGTCGATCACACGACCGGTCAAGTCTTCGGTGGAACCGTTGCCGGCTTCCATCTTCATGCGCACGGTCGGGAACAGCGGGGTCAGGTTCTCGAAGAGAATCTTGTTTTTCGCGTTCTCGGGACGATCGAAGTTGATCGTGTCGACCTTGAGCAGGGCGAAATAACGCTCGCCTTCCTTCGGAGGGCGGATCTTGCCAACGATGGTGTCACCGGTGCGCAAGTTGAAGCGACGGATCTGGCTCGGCGAGACATAGATATCGTCTGGGCCGGCGAGATAGGAAGCGTCCGCAGAGCGGAGGAAGCCGAAGCCGTCCTGGAGAATCTCCAGCACGCCATCACCGGAAATTTCCTCGCCGCTTTTCGCGTGCTTTTTGAGCAGGGAGAAAATCACGTCCTGCTTGCGCGAACGGGCCATATTTTCTATGCCCATCTCTTCGGCCAATTGGAGCAGGTCGGTAATCGGCTTTTGCTTGAGTTCAGTCAGATTCATATAGGAATGACGTAATCATTTATGGAGGGGGGAAATTAAGCTTTTGGCTTAATGAGGCCGCGCCGCAGAGAAGGCGACATGATCGCGTACTAATCGAAAAGGAATGCGTCGGCGACGGCTTGCAGGGGGCAGTGGAGAAACCAGTGCGGGGCCGAATGTACCACCTGAATTTCGGAGCGTCTAGCCCTGTTTCACGAAAAAGCCCCGCAAATTGCGGGGCTTTTTTGACGACGCTTAGATGTTCGCGTCGAGGAATGCCGCCAACTGGGACTTCGACAACGCGCCCACTTTGGTCGCTTCCACGTTGCCGTTCTTGAACAGCATCAGCGTCGGAATACCACGCACGCCGTGCTTGGCCGGAGTTTCCTGGTTTTCGTCGATGTTCAACTTGGCAATGGTCAGCTTGCCGTCGTAGGTGGTTGCAATCTCGTCCAGAACCGGAGCGATCATTTTGCAAGGGCCACACCATTCAGCCCAGTAGTCAACCAGCACCGGGCCAGTTGCCTTGAGTACTTCGGCCTCAAAGGTCGCGTCAGTGACGTGCTTGATAAGATCGTTGCTCATGGATGTCTCCGGATTGTAAGCAAAAAAAACGTGGCCCATCATAGCTGCCCTTCCCCCGTTCAGGAAGCCGCCTCTGATTGAGTCTTGCTATGGTGTTGCATGAGTTTGGGTATCGCCCCGCTCACGGAGATACCGGCGTCACAAAGGCAATCCCCGTGCGCAACGCCGCATTGCGCACATGCTCCTGCATGCTTTTCTGTGCCGCCGCACTGGCGCGACGGGCCAGCGCGCGCAGAATTCTGCGGTGCTCCTGCCAGGTTTCCATGGCCCGTTCCGGCCGGATGAACGGTAGCTTCTGGCTCTCCAGGAACACCTCGGCGCTGGCACTCAGGATGCTGACCATCGCCTGATTGCCACTGGCCAGGAGGAGGCGCTGGTGGAATTCGAAGTCCAGCCGGGCGGCGGCTTCGAAGTCGCCGGCCTTGAGCACCTTGCGCATGGCTTCGACATTATCTTCCAGGCGGTCCAGCTCATCGATGGTCAGCGTGACGGCCGCCAACCCCGACGCAAACCCCTCCAGGGCATAGCGCAACTGGAAGATATCCAGC
Organism: Pseudomonas emilianonis; assembly: GCF_023072625.1. Taxonomy (NCBI): domain Bacteria; kingdom Pseudomonadati; phylum Pseudomonadota; class Gammaproteobacteria; order Pseudomonadales; family Pseudomonadaceae; genus Pseudomonas; species Pseudomonas emilianonis. The sequence continues at coordinate 16,877 of NZ_JAKNRV010000057.1, read as the reverse complement.
GGCGTCGCCTGGGCCGCGAAGGGCCACGCAAACCCCGGCGAGTCTTGCGCCTCTTGTACGAACACGCCTTTGCCCGGCTGCACGCTGACCACCCCCAAGGCACTGAGGGACGACAACGCCTCGCGCAATGACGCCCGGCTCACGCCCAACTGCAGCGCCAGGTCGCGCTGGGATGGCAGTGCGTCGCCCGGCCCGAAGCCTTGCTCCTTGATCAGTTTGCGGATGGCCTGCAAGGCCGCTTCCGGTACCGCTTGGGCGATGGAATTCATAAAAAACTCAAGGTTCCAGACAACTGAGCGAGTAGTTGTAAAGCTATTCGCGCCTGGCGGCAAGCCACGCCCCAAAGGGGCTCGCGCGGTTTTGCCGGCGCTCGAAAACGGTGCGAAAAGCGTGTTCACTGTTCAGACCAGTAAGACCACCACAACGCAACAAATCCCGGCCTTGCAGACAATCCGAGCAGTCATGGCATGGGCTGTGCACTGGGCAAAAACAGAATATCCCTTCGCCCTTCTCGGAGAGTTCCCATGACCAAGCGCTACAGCGCCCTGCTCACCGCCCTGTTTGCCAGCCTGATGCTGAGCCAGGCACCCGCCCAGGCCAACGGTCTGGACGATATCGTTGCCCGCGGCACCTTGAAGGTCGCCGTGCCCCAGGACTTCCCGCCATTCGGCTCGGTCGGCCCCGACATGAAACCACGCGGCCTGGACATCGACACCGCCAAGCTGCTGGCCGACCAGCTCAAGGTCAAACTGGAGCTGACCCCGGTCAACAGCACCAACCGCATCCCGTTCCTCACGACCGGCAAGGTCGACCTGGTGATCTCCAGCCTGGGCAAGAACCCCGAGCGGGAAAAGGTCATCGACTTCTCCAAGGCCTACGCGCCCTTTTACCTGGCCGTATTCGGCCCGCCTGATGCCGCCATCAGCAGCATCGACGACCTCAAGGGCAAGACCATCAGCGTGACCCGTGGCGCCATCGAAGACATCGAGCTGACGGCCGTCGCGCCCAAGGAAGCCACGATCAAACGCTTCGAAGACAACAACTCGACCATCGCCGCCTACCTGGCCGGCCAGGTCGACCTGATCGCCAGCGGCAACGTGGTGATGGTTGCGATCAGCGAGCGCAGCCCGAAACGCGTGCCGGCGCTGAAAGTGAAGCTCAAGGATTCGCCGGTGTACGTGGGCGTGAACAAGAACGAGCCGGCGCTGCTGGAGAAGGTCAACCAGATCCTGATCGCGGCCAAGGCCGACGGCAGCCTGGAAAAAAACGCGCTGCAGTGGCTGAAAGAACCCCTGCCTGCTGATCTCTGAAGCCTGCGACGGAGCTGATTCATGGCCTATCAATTCGACTTTGTGCCGGTGCTGGCCAATACCGACCTGCTGTTGCGCGGCGCCCTGTTCACCCTTGAACTGACGGCGATCGGTGCGATCCTGGGGGTCGCCCTGGGCACCGTCGGCGCGGCGGTGCGGGCGTGGAAAATCCAGCCGTTCGCCTGGTTCTTCGGGGTGTACGTCGAGTTGATCCGCAACACGCCATTTCTGGTGCAGTTGTTTTTCATCTTCTTCGGCCTGCCTTCCCTGGGGCTGAAAATCACCGAATGGCAAGCGGCGGTATTGGCAATGGTGATCAACCTGGGCGCCTATTCCACCGAAATCATCCGCGCCGGCATCCAGGCGATCCCCCGTGGCCAGCTAGAGGCCGCCGCCGCGTTGGCGATGACGCGCTTCGAGGCGTTCCGCCATGTGGTCCTGCTGCCGGCGCTGGGCAAGGTGTGGCCGGCCCTGAGCAGCCAGATCATCATTGTGATGCTCGGCTCGGCGGTGTGTTCGCAGATCGCCACCGAAGAGCTGAGTTTTGCCGCTAACTTTATCCAGTCGCGCAACTTCCGCGCCTTTGAAACCTATGCCCTGACCACCCTGGTGTACCTGTGCATGGCGCTGATGATTCGCCAGTTGCTCAACTGGATCGGTCGCCGGTTTGTGATGAGGAACAGCCGATGAGTGATTTTTCCTTCTGGGACATCGTGCGCAACCTGCTCATCGGCCTGCAATGGACGCTGTTGCTGTCGCTGGTGGCGTTTGTAGGCGGGGGCCTGATCGGCCTGCTGGTGATGACGATGCGCATCAGCCGCAAAGCCTTCACACGCAATGTCGCCCGCACCTATATCGAACTGTTCCAGGGCACGCCGCTGTTGATGCAGCTGTTCCTGGTGTTTTTCGGCATTGCCCTGCTTGGGGTGGATATCTCGCCCTGGCTGGCGGCGGCGATTGCCTTGACCTTGTTTACCAGCGCCTACCTCGCCGAGATCTGGCGCGGCTGCGTCGACTCCATCGCCCACGGGCAGTGGGAAGCGTCGGCCAGCCTGGCCCTGAATCCGCTTGAACAGCTGCGCTACGTGATCCTGCCCCAGGCCCTGAGGATTGCCGTAGCACCTACCGTGGGGTTCTCGGTGCAAGTGGTCAAAGGCACTGCCGTGACCTCAATCATCGGCTTCACCGAACTGACCAAGACCGGCGGCATGCTCGCCAACGCCACGTTCGAGCCTTTTATGGTCTACGGCCTGGTGGCCCTCGGTTACTTCCTGCTCTGTTACCCCTTGTCCCTCAGTGCGCGCTACCTGGAAAGGAGACTGCATGCCTCTGCTTAGAATTTCCGCCCTGCATAAGTATTACGGCGATCACCACGTGCTCAAGGGCATCGACTTGACCGTTGAAGAAGGCCAGGTCGTCGCGATCATCGGCCGCAGCGGCTCGGGTAAGTCGACCTTGCTGCGCACCCTCAATGGCCTGGAGTCGATCAACGACGGTGTGATCGAAGTCGACGGCGAATACCTCGACGCCGCCCGCGCCGACCTGCGCAGCCTGCGACAAAAAGTCGGCATGGTGTTCCAGCAGTTCAACCTGTTCCCGCACCTGACGGTGGGCGAAAACGTCATGCTCGCGCCGCAGGTGGTGCAGAAAGTGCCCAAGGCCAAGGCCGCCCAATTGGCGCGACAGATGCTGGAGCGGGTCGGCCTGGGGGAGAAGTTCGATGCCTTTCCTGATCGCCTGTCCGGCGGCCAGCAACAACGCGTCGCCATAGCCCGCGCACTGGCCATGTCGCCCAAGGTGCTGCTGTGCGACGAGATCACCTCGGCGCTGGACCCGGAACTGGTCAACGAAGTGCTCAGCGTGGTGCGCCAACTGGCCAAGGACGGCATGACCCTGATCATGGTGACCCACGAAATGCGTTTCGCCCGCGAAGTCGGCGACAAGCTTGTGTTCATGCACCAGGGCAAGGTGCATGAAGTGGGCCCGCCCCAGGCACTGTTCGCCAATCCCAGAACGCCCGAGCTGGCCAACTTCATCGGCTCAGTGGGACAGCCGGGCTGACCAGCTCAAAGGTGCCCTGCCCCTCCAGCCGCGTCTGACTGCGTACCTGCAGGGCATCGGAAGGCAGGTCGATATCGACATCGACCTGGGCGGTCAGTCGCTGGCCGAGCACCGTTTGGCCTCCCGCACGTGCCACCAGGACCTGGCCCGGTAACAACTGCCCGCTGACCGTTTCACCGGGCAGGTGCGCCACTTCCCACTCCACGGCGCGCCCATCCACCTGAGCATGCCTGAGATGCATACGCATACGCCCCTGGCGATCAAACCGGAAACCTTGCCCGTCCGCCGCACCGATGAACCGCAACGCCATCACCGAAGGCTGCGCACACGCGACGTTCAGATGCAGCGTGCGGGTGCCGAGGGCGACGGAGGCGCTTTCGACAAGGGCCTCCCGGCGAATGACGCCATAGTCGATGCGCGGCTGGCTCACAGACAACCGGCAGTTTTCAGCGCGCACGCCCTGGGCCATCAACAGGCTGCAGAACAGGGTGAAACATGCACTTTTCCACTTACCGGCCATGGCACACCGCCGTCGTGGTCTCATAGAACTTGTCATGATCAGGTTTGGTTCCGGGGTCAAGGCTTAGCAGGCAGGTGGAAGAGTCCGGCAACGAAACCCGCAGGCTTTGCGACTCATTGACGTCATTCAGGAAAATCATGCCCTCGCCCGCCACGCTGGTCAGGAAGCGGTCATCCTTGCCGAACACCGAAGCGCCCTGGGGCAACGGCCGACCGTGCTGGTCACTGGCGGTGAGTAGCACGCGGCGCACTGTCACCACATCGAACGCGACGGTATTAAAGGACCCGCGACCGGCGGCGAGCACCTGGGTCCCGTTCCTCAGGTCAACCCGTCTGGGCAACGACTGCGTCTGCACTTCGACGCGGCTATTGGCATACGCGGGCAAACCGGCAATCACCGCCTGCCCGGTGAAGTCAGTCCACACCGGCCCCTGCGGGGTTTCGACTTTTGCAGAACCGACATCCCCCACCGAGACGATGCCAAACGTGTCCTGCACGGCATAGGGCGAAAATGTCAGGCCGTTTTCGTGCGCGACGATGCCGCCTTGCAACTGCCCCGTATAACCGGTGCCCAGCGCATCCCGGCTGACGCCCAGGCCGACGCGGGTGTAGCGTGGCAGCAAGTCCACATGGCCGTGAACCGACTGCTCGCGGGCGCTAAGGTCGCGTTCGACGCCCACCTCGTAATTCACATACTCATTGACCCGCTCACTAAGCGCCGTACCAACGCGGGACTGGTCGCCACGCCGACTGACGTAGCTGTTCACACGACGATCACCACCCAGCGGCACGCTGATCTGCAGTCGTACCGACAGATCATTGTCCTCAGCGCTATCGCGCCGGTCGCCGGCAGCGGCTGCATCACGGCGAGGCCGTGTACCGCCCACCTGCGAATCGGCGATCAACGCGACATCGACGTAGCTGAACGACTTGTTCCACGAAGCAAACACATGCTCGGCCGTGTGCCGGTCAAACTGCGCACTGCGCGAATAACCCAGGGAGAACACGCCCAGCGTGGGATCAACCCAACTCATGCCCGCTGTGTACTGGTTCTTGAAACGCGAATCCAGTTCGCCGGCCTTGAACGACCGGCCCGCTTCAAGTACCTCGCGATAACCTCGGGTCTGGGTGGTTGCGCTGACGTTGACGTCTAAGTTGGCATACACCGGGCTGCTCGCCGACACGCTGCTACGCCCCCCCGACACGGCGTTACGGCTGTCTCGGGACACATTGTGACGAGCGCCAACGGCAACCCGCTGGAAAAACACGCTGCTCAGGGTGCCGCCTGCCGACCAGTACTCTTCGGCACTCAACAAGCCAAACCCCGCCGACGATTCACGCCCCAGGCCCCAGGTGCCACTGCCCATGGCGACCATCGGTGACGGAGCCTGCGCGTCGATATTTTCGCGCACCTTGCCGAGGGAAAAGTAATAACCGGGCGCCGCCGGGGCCGCTCCCGCGAATGACGCCGCCGGCACCACGAAACTGCGCTTGGCGCCGCGTACATCGATCACGCTGACGTCGAGGTCGCTGGTGCCATTGAGCAAAGGCAACCCCGTCAGCCGGAAGGGGCCTTCGGGCACCAGCGTGCTATGGATCAGCACGCCGGACTGGCGCACTTCAATCCGCGACTGACTCTGGGCCAGACCTTCGACGACTGCGTTGTTGCTGCCTGCCGGCGCCCGCGACTGACCATCGGGGGAAAACTGGATGCCGGACAACTGGATACCACCAAACAGCGGGTTGTTGCTGGAGAGCTGGCCCATCTGAAAAGTCGATTGCAACGCGGCGATATCCCGCTGGGCGTAGGCATACAGGTGTTCGGTACGGGCTTCACCATTGTCAGACACATAAAACTGACGGCTGCGCACAATCCAGTCGCCCAGGTTGAAGCCTGCTTCGGTGTAGGCCGACACGAACCGGCTGGGCCCACTGCGCGAACGGCTGTCGAAACCCAGCACGTCATAGTTGAACATCGCCGCTGCGCCGCCCTGGGCAAAGTGCCCGGCCTCCCACTGGGGTGCATGCAATGCCTGGGTCGGCACCACCAGTGCCACCTCATCGATACCGGGCCGGAGCCGAACCATCGTCGTCGGAAAGGCCCCCAGGAAGTCATGGCAGGCCTGGTCCGGTGAGGCGCCTTCGCGGACAACGGCGCGGGGCTGCACCAACCCGGCTTTCTCGAGCAAGCCCGGGGTGAAACACAATTGCCCCTGGGCATCGAACCGCGCATCGACTGACCCGAGCGGGTTCCCGTTGACCCGCAGCCCCACCACCTGGACGCCTTCGCGAAAACGCGCCGCACTGCGGAAGTAGTCGGAGACCTTCGGGTCAATGCCGTGGGTGGTCAGTGCCGCGAGGTCGAAACCCTCGCCCAACTCCAGCGCCGGGGCCAGGCCGGGCAAGCTCCACAGCGTCGCGAACCCAATGAGCAGCGTGGGGCGGCGAGGCCGGATAAAAATCGTAGATTTGTTACTCGACAGGTTTGTCATGAGCCGCTCAATCCCCTTCGGCACTGATCGGGGCGCGGTAGCTGTCCACTGAAAACCCGTAGACCGTGGCGGGCTGGATCTCGACTTCAGCCAAGCCGTCCAACGTTCCGTCAACCTTCGCCGTCAACGCCTCCCCCGGCAAAATGTAGGTACGCGGCAACGTCGCCAGGACCTGCCGCGGAAGTAGCTGCACCTGGGGCGCCAACCGCACCACGTAGGCGCTGTCGTTGTGAACCGTTAGACGCGACCCGGTCCGCTTCCAGGTGAGCAGCTCCCAGGGTGCTTGATGCCGAGGCAGGCTTTTGGGGTGCAGAATCAGCGGCAAATTCTGTCGCAGGGTGATACCGATCGTCGCACCGCCTGCGGCACGCGCCTGGGGAATCCCCTCGAAAGATACGCGCTTCAACCGCTGGGTCTTCAGCGGTTCCTTCAAGGTACTGATGAAGCGCACAAGCTGCGTTTCGCCGGCCTCCACGCGGGTGATGGGAGGCGTGACAATTAATAACGGTTCCGGGTCCTCGGGCACATTTTCCACTACCGAATGAAGTAACGCCGGCCCCGAATCGGTATTCCTGATATTTATTGTGGCCTCGCCATCTTCCTCATAAAGCACCACCACTGTGGTTTCCGGCTGCATGCCGTCCGCTACTGCAACAGTGGCAAAACAGAGACATGCACTTACACTCCATAACAGCACACTATTTATTATTGAAAGACTACGCACTCGGTATTCCCCGTGACCATGACGTTGAGCAAATGGCAACTGACCGCTCACATGAAAACAGCCGATAAGAAATAGTTAGTTTCTTGATCGGCTGCTGTTGGGTCGTTTAGATGTAACTCAGTTCAAGGGTGGCGCGCCCATCAAGGGTAATGTCGCGGCTCAGGTCCAGGTCCTGGCCTTTGTTGATCACTGCCTTCACCGCGATGGTGCCAGTCAGTTGAGAGATTGAAGCCGGTGTAACCGTGGTGCTGCTGCGCCAGGAATACTGGGTAGGGGCTTGAGTAACTTTGCCATCACTGTTCTGCCAGGTACCGGTGCCGACACGCATGATTGGAAACAGCGCGGTGCTCGACGACCGAAGGTCCCTGAGAGTGACCGAATAGCCACCGGTTCGCCGGCCCGAGACCAGACCCAAGCCATAGTTCTGTGCTTCAGTGAAACCCGCACCGAGAATGCCCGTCACCTTGCTGCCAGCCTGCAGGTCGGTGAGTTTCAGCCCGAACTTGGCCGGGGTAGTGCCGCAACTGACGGACAGGGAGGTGGTTTTCTCCTCTCGCGGGTTGAACGCGGTCTGGGACAGTTCACCGGAGCGGATGGTGCCGTAATCGATAGTGCCACTCCCGGTCAGGCTGAGGTTGCAGGCAGCGGGTGTAATCGTGCCCCTGACGGACAACTGGGCAACGGTAGATGCCTGTGCGCTGATGGCCGCAGCCAGGCAAGCGAGACCGAGAGTCAATCCAACAATTTTTTTCATATTTGACCTGTCACTGAAAGTTATCAGGCGTTCTTTATTTTCTTCTTAGCAAGCCCAGCGCCGAACGGCTTATTTCTCTGGACCTGCACGACTATAAATAAATAACACCCAGGCAATATTGCCGAGTGACAGTCTGTCGCTTTGGCCCCTCATTAAAGAATCAGATAACACATCAGTTAGTGTGGGAGCTGTAAAAACAAAGAGTCGCCTTTACCCAAATACGAGGTAGTCCAAAACAAAAAAACCAAAGGATTTCAAACAATAACCCTGTAGGGCAAATCACAAAAATTTTTACAACGACAACTAGTTAAAAATTCCTACGAAACTAAAACATCATTCAGGGCAAATTTAGAAACCCACCCTACATTTCCCACAAGAGTTCCTCACAGACAGTCATAGGAAAATTAGCGAAGCGCTACGCGTTGGCTCCAGCGGTCGATCGTGGCACGATGGTGAGGTTATCGACCGAGACCCCCTAACCATGCCGCAATCCCAAGCCAAGAATCTGTCCCTGATCGCCGCCATCGACCTGGGCTCCAACAGCTTTCACATGGTCGTGGCCAAGGCCCAGAACGGCGAAATCCGCATCCTTGAGCGGCTAGGCGAGAAAGTCCAACTGGCTGCCGGAATCGACGACGCGCGCCAGCTCAATGAAGAATCCATGCAGCGAGGGCTCGATTGCCTCAAGCGTTTTGCCCAATTGATCAACGGCATGCCCCTGGGCGCTGTGCGAATCGTCGGCACCAACGCGTTGCGTGAAGCCCGTAACCGTGGCGAGTTCATCCGCCGCGCCGAGGAAATCCTCGGGCACCCGGTAGAAGTCATCTCCGGACGCGAAGAAGCGCGCCTGATCTACCTCGGCGTGTCCCACACCCTGGCCGACACCCCCGGCAAGCGCCTGGTGGCGGACATCGGCGGCGGCAGTACCGAATTCATCATCGGCCAGCGCTTTGAGCCGCTGCTGCGCGAAAGCCTGCAGATGGGCTGCGTCAGTTATACCCAGCGTTATTTCAAGGACGGCAAGATCACCCCGGCGCGCTATGCACAGGCCTATACGGCGGCGCGGCTGGAGATCATGAGCATCGAGCACGCGCTGCATCGCCTGACCTGGGATGAAGCCATCGGTTCGTCCGGCACCATCCGTGCCATCGGCCTGGCCTTGAAAGCCGGCGGCCATGGCACCGGCGAGGTCAACGCCGAAGGCCTGGCGTGGCTCAAGCGCAAGCTGTTCAAACTGGGCGATGCCGAGAAAATCGACTTCGATGGCATCAAGCCTGACCGCCGCACGATCTTCCCGGCGGGCCTGGCGATTCTCGAAGCGATCTTCGACGCCCTCGAACTGCAACGCATGGACCACTGCGACGGCGCCCTGCGCGAAGGGGTGCTCTACGACCTGCTCGGCCGTCATCACCACGAGGACGTGCGTGAGCGCACCCTCAGCTCGTTGATGGAGCGCTATCACGTCGATCTGGAACAAGCGGCCCGCGTGGAGCGCAAAGCCCTGCATGCCTTCGACCAGGTGGCTGCGGACTGGGACCTGGAAGACGGCGTATGGCGCGAACTGCTGGGCTGGGCGGCCAAGGTGCATGAAGTAGGCCTGGATATCGCCCACTACCATTACCACAAGCACGGCGCCTACCTGATCGAGCACTCCGACCTGGCCGGTTTCTCCCGGGAAGACCAGCAGATGCTCGCACTGCTGGTACGCGGCCATCGCCGTAATATCCCCAAGGACAAGTTCGCCGAATTCGGTGACGAAGGCATCAAGCTGATCCGCCTGTGCGTGCTGCTGCGCTTTGCGATCCTGTTCCACCACATCCGTGGCACCCAGGAAATGCCCCAGGTGACCCTGCGCGCCAGCGGCGACAGCCTCGACGTGGTGTTCCCGGAAGGCTGGCTGGAAGAAAACCAGCTGACCCAGGCGGACTTCGCCCAGGAAGCGGAATGGCTGACGCGGGTGGGCTTCAGCCTGAACGTGCACTAACTCGATCTAGACAGCACCGAAAAAAATGTGGGAGGGGGCTTGCCCCCGATGGCGGTGTGTCAGTCACTTGGTACTTTGACTGAACCACCGCCATCGGGGGCAAGCCCCCTCCCACATTGGGCCTGAGCCAGCCTGGGTTAATTCACCGCGAGAATCGGGCTACCCAGTTTCTCCAGCAACGTCGCCTGGGCGCTGCGCGGGTTCTGGTTGCCGGTCGGCGTGTTGCGCACGTAGCGGCCGTCCGACTGCAGACTCCAGCTGTGGGTGTTATCGGTGAGATAACTTTCCAGCTCTTTCTTGACCCGCATGATCAGCTTCTTGCCTTCCACCGGGAAACACGTCTCTACGCGCTTATCGAGGTTGCGCTCCATCCAGTCGGCGCTGGAGAGGTACATCTGCTCTTCGCCGCCGTTGAGGAAGTAGAACACCCGCGTGTGCTCCAGGAAGCGCCCGATGATCGAGCGCACATGGATGTTGTGCGAGACCCCAACGATGCCCGGCCGCAGGCAGCACATGCCGCGCACCACCAGATCGATGCGCACGCCGGACTGGCTGGCCTTGTACAGCGCGCGGATGATCTTCGGATCGGTCAACGAGTTGAACTTGGCGATGATGTGCGCCGGTTTGCCGTCGAGGGCGAACTGGGTCTCGCGGGCAATCATGTCGAGCATGCCCTTCTTCAGGGTGAACGGCGCATGCAGCAGCTTCTTCATGCGCAACGTCTTACCCATGCCGATCAACTGGCTGAACAACTTGCCGACGTCTTCACACAAGGCGTCGTCGGAGGTCAGCAGGCTGTAGTCGGTGTAGAGCTTGGCATTGCCAGCGTGGTAGTTGCCGGTGCCCAAGTGCGCGTAACGCACGATCTCACCGGCTTCGCGGCGCAGGATCAGCATCATCTTGGCGTGGGTCTTGAACCCGACCACGCCGTAGATCACCACCGCGCCGGCCGCTTGCAGGCGGCTGGCCAGTTGCAGGTTGGACTCTTCGTCGAACCGCGCACGCAGCTCGATCACCGCGGTGACTTCCTTGCCGTTACGCGCGGCATCTACCAGCGCATCGACGATTTCCGAGTTGGCGCCGCTGCGGTACAGGGTCTGGCGGACCGCCAATACATGCGGGTCCTTGGCGGCCTGGCGCAGCAGGTCGACCACCGGGGTGAAGGACTCGAACGGGTGCAGCAGCAGGATGTCCTGCTTGCTCACCACGCTGAAGATGTTCTCGCTGTTTTGCAGCAGTTTCGGGATCTGCGGCGTGAACGGCGTGTATTGCAGCTCCGGGTGGCTGTCCAGGCCGGTGATGCTGAACAGGCGCGTCAGGTTGACCGGGCCGTTGACCTGATACAGCTCGCTCTCGCCGAGGTTGAATTGCTTGAGCAGGTAGTCCGACAGGTGTTTCGGGCAGGTGTCGGCCACTTCCAGGCGCACCGCGTCGCCGTAGCGCCGCGAGAACAGCTCACCGCGCAGGGCGCGGGCCAAGTCTTCGACGTCTTCGGAGTCCAGCGCCAGGTCGGCGTTACGGGTCAGGCGGAACTGGTAGCAGCCCTTGACCTTCATGCCCTGGAACAGGTCATCGGCGTGCGCGTGGATCATCGACGACAGGAATACATAGTTATCGCCAGCGCCCCCCACCTCTTCCGGTACCTTGATGATCCGTGGCAGCAGACGCGGTGCCGGGATGATCGCCAGGCCGGAATCGCGACCGAAGGCGTCGATACCTTCCAGCTCAACGATGAAGTTCAGGCTCTTGTTGACCAGCAACGGGAACGGGTGAGTCGGGTCGAGACCGATCGGCGTGATGATCGGCGCGATTTCGTCGCGGAAGTAGCGACGCACCCAGGTCTTGATCTTGGTGGTCCAGTGACGGCGACGGATAAAGCGGACCTGATGTTTTTCCAGTTCTGGCAGCAGGATGTCGTTGAGGATTGCGTATTGGCGATCCACATGCCCGTGTACCAGATCGCTGATGCGTGCCAGGGCTTGATGCGGTTGCAGGCCATCGGCGCCGGCTTGTTCACGGGCGAAGGTGATTTGCTTCTTGAGGCCGGCGACGCGGATCTCGAAGAACTCGTCCAGGTTGCTGGAGAAAATCAGCAGGAATTTCAGGCGTTCCAGCAACGGGTAGGACTCATCCAGCGCCTGCTCCAGCACGCGGATGTTGAATTGCAGCTGTGACAGCTCGCGGTGGATGTACAGGCTGCTGTCATCCAGGTTGGTCACCACGACGGGCGCGGGCGCCGGAGCAGGCGCTTCGGCGACCACCACAGGCGGTTCCAGCTCCGGCGGGGTCTCGGCGACTTGTTCAACCACCGGGTGGGCGTCTTTTACGGCAACTTCTGAGAGTCCTTCGGTATTCATCGAGTGTTCCTGTGAGGGCTATTGTTGCTCTCTAAGCAATTGGGCAGCGCGGGCGGCGAAGTAGGTCAGAATGCCATCAGCGCCGGCACGTTTAAAGGCTGTCAGGGATTCGAGGATCACCCCTTCACTCAACCAACCATTCTGGATCGCGGCCATATGCATGGCGTATTCACCGCTGACCTGATAGACAAAGGTCGGCACCTTGAATTCTTCTTTGACTCGGTAAAGGATGTCCAGGTAGGGCATCCCGGGCTTGACCATCACCATATCGGCACCTTCGGCCAGGTCGGCGGCCACTTCGTGCAGGGCTTCCTGGCTGTTGGCCGGGTCCATCTGGTACGAGGCCTTGTTGGCCTTGCCCAGGTTCAGCGCCGAGCCCACCGCATCGCGGAACGGGCCGTAGTAGGCGCTGGCGTATTTGGCCGAATAAGCCATGATTCGCACATTGACGTGGCCGGCCAGCTCCAGGGCTTCGCGGATCGCCTGGATGCGGCCGTCCATCATGTCCGACGGCGCGACCACCTGGGCCCCGGCTGCAGCATGGGACAGGGCCTGTTTGACCAGCGCGTCGACGGTGATGTCGTTCTGCACGTAGCCTTCTTCATCCAGGATGCCGTCCTGCCCGTGGGTGGTGAACGGGTCCAGGGCCACATCGGTGATTACCCCCAACTCCGGGAAGCGCTCACGCAACGCGCGGGTGGCGCGTTGGGCGATCCCTTGCGGGTTCCAGGCTTGGGCAGCATCGAGGGACTTGAGTTCCGCAGGCGTCACCGGGAACAGCGCCAACGCTGGAATCCCCAGTTCCACCCAGTTCGCCGCCTCCTCAAGCAGCAGATCAATGCTCAAGCGCTCTACACCCGGCATCGACGCCACGGCTTCCCGACGATTTTCCCCGTCCAGCACAAAGACCGGCAGGATCAGATCGTTCGTGGTCAGTACGTTTTCACGGACCAGACGGCGAGAAAAATCATCACGACGGTTGCGGCGCAGACGGGTGGCGGGGAACAGGCGATTGGCAGGGGTAAAGCTCACGACAGACTCCTGAGCCCGCATTTACGGACGAGTGTTGCAGTTATAAGCGGCCATTATGACGAAGGAATGACAGTTGTGCTTATCCATGCGACCTGTAGTCGCATTCGGCGTTTATGTAGGAAATGTTCACTTCGTGACACATCTCGATACTTTCATGAATGTTCACGAAGGCGTAGGCTGCGCGTTCATTTCGCCAGCACCCAGACCATGCTTCAACAATTTCTGCATGACTTCGGCTACTTTGCCCTCTTCCTAGGCACGTTCTTCGAAGGCGAAACCATACTGGTTCTCGCAGGCTTCCTGGCGTTCCGTGGATATATGGATATCAACCTGGTGGTGGTCGTTGCCTTTTTCGGCAGCTACGCCGGCGACCAGCTTTGGTACTACATGGGGCGCAAGCACGGCCGCAAACTGTTGGCGCGCAAGCCGCGCTGGCAATTGATGGGCGACAAGGCCCTGGAACATATCCGCAAGCACCCGGATATCTGGGTGCTGAGCTTTCGCTTCGTCTACGGATTACGCACAGTGATGCCCGTGGCGATTGGCCTGTCCGGCTATCCGCCCTTGCGCTACCTATTGCTCAACGGCATTGGCGCGGCGGTGTGGGCGGCGGCGCTCGCCGCGGCGGCGTACCATTTTGGCGCGGTCCTGGAAGGCATGCTGGGCAGCATCAAGAAGTACGAGCTGTGGGTGCTGGGTGCTTTGTTACTGCTGGGCCTGGCTCTCTGGCTGCGGCGGCGGTTCAAGAACGCGCGCATCGCCCGTCAAGCCTGTGCCGATGCAAAGGCCCGACTGGCGGCTACACACCCGGCCGAAACCAGCCCGGTCGAGCCGCCTAAGACGCCAGCCGAGTAAGCCGGCCTCTGCAACAGTAGAGGCCCATCAGGCTCAGCAAGCTGTAGCTCAAAAGGCCCAGCCAGCCCAGGTGGCTGGCCGGCCATAGCCCGACCAGCGGCGCCAGCCATACCAGCGGCACATTCAGCCCCAGGCGCACCAGCTCCGCCCTCAACGCCCACGGGCGGTTCTCCAGGGCGACGCCCACGCAAAACAAGCCCAGCGCCATCGCACTCCAGCCCAGCACCAGTGCCGTCGTGGGCAGCCCTTCCCCGACGTTCATCAGATAACTGCCAAACCCCACATACACCGCAAATTGCAGGGCGACGTACACCTGTTGTCGCGTATCCAGCGGCACCTCGAATTTGCGGAACTGGCTCAAATCCGGCTTGGCCAACGGGTAGTTGGCCTTCACATCGGCGGGCCGCCAACCGGTGCGCATGAACCAAATACGCAGCTTGTCCCAGCGGCTTTGCGTGCGCCGCGCATCACTCCACAACTGCGCATAGAACTGCAGGTTGGCCCACAGCGGGTTCCAACTGGCCAAGGGGGTGGTGACGCCAAAGATCACCGGCTCGTTATCGTCCTCTTCCTGAAACGAGCCAAACAGCCGGTCCCAAATAATGAACACCCCGCCGTAGTTGCGATCCATGTAGAGAGCGTTCTGTGCATGGTGGGCCCGATGATTGGACGGCGTGACGAAGAACCACTCGAACCAGCCGAGCTTGGGCACGTGGCGGGTGTGGACCCAGAATTGATACAGCAGGTTGAGCGAGGCTACGCTGATAAACACCAGCAGCGGCACGCCGAGCACGGCCAGGGGCAGGTAGAAGATCCAGCTCAGCAGAAAGCCGGTGCTGGTCTGGCGCAAGGCGGTGGTGAGGTTGTAGTCCTCGCTCTGGTGATGCACCGAGTGCGCGGCCCACAGGATATTGCGCTCATGCCCGCAGCGATGCAGCCAGTAGTAGCAGAAGTCGTAGAACACAAAGGCAAACACCCAGGTCCAGACGCTCTGGGCCGACAACTCGAGCAGCGCCAGGTGCTTGAGGGCGAACGCGTAGGTCAGCAGCCCCACGCCCTTGGTCAGCAGCCCGGTGGTGGTGGACAGCACGCCGGTGCTGAGGCTGTTGATGGCATCCGCCACCCGGTAGTTGCGCGCCCCGCGCCAACGGTCGGCGAGCAGTTCAACCACGATCAAGGCGATGAAAAACGGCACCGCGTAAGGCACGAAGTCCATGGGCTAGTCCGGTCTGTTTTTATTGCCTCAAGATTAGGTGCTGCGGCGGGAGTTCCCATTGGCAACAGATGACAAATTAGTAGACATTTAACGCCATGAATCAGGAGAAATGCCCATGAGCAAAAAGATTGCAGTGATCCTTTCCGGCTGTGGCGTGTACGACGGCGCAGAAATCCACGAAAGCGTGATCACCCTGCTGCGCCTGGATCAGCGCGGCGCTCAGGTCCAATGCTTTGCCCCCGACATTGCGCAGTTGCATGTGATCAACCACCTCACGGGCGAAGAAATGCCCGAGTCGCGCAATGTGCTGGTGGAGTCCGCCCGCATTGCCCGGGGCGAGGTTAAGGACATCGCTGAAGCCAACGCCGAGGATTTCGATGCGTTGATCGTGCCTGGCGGGTTTGGCGCGGCGAAGAACCTGTCGAACTTTGCCATCGAAGGCGCCGGTTGCAGCCTCAACCCGCAGGTATTGGCGCTGGCCGAAGCCTTTGTCGAAGCGGGCAAGCCGCTGGGGCTGATCTGCATCTCGCCAGCCCTGGCCGCAAAAATCTATGGTCCGGGCGTGACCTGCACCATCGGCAACGATACCGACACCGCCGCCGCCCTGGACAAGATGGGCGCCCACCATCAGGAATGCACGGTAGAGGATATCGTCGAAGACACGGCGCGCAAGCTGGTCAGCACGCCGGCCTATATGCTTGGCAAGAACATCAGTGAAGTCGCGTCAGGCATCAACAAGCTGGTGGATCGGGTGCTTGAGCTGACCCACGAGAACGACTAATCGGCCCGCATCAAGCGCGTAAGGAGACGGTCGAGTGAGTTGGCAAACGCTTGCTTGTCCTTTTCCCCATGGGGCGGTGGACCACCGCCCATCTGGCCTTGCTCGCGCAGATCGGTGAACAGGTTGCGCACCGCCAACCGCTCACTCATGTTCTGCGGGCTGAACTCCTTGCCACGCGGATCGAGCGCCGTCACGCCGTTCTTCACCAGGCGGTCGGCCAAGGGTACATCGCTGCAGATCACCAACTCACCGGGCACCGCGTGCTCCACCAGGTAGTCATCCGCTGCGTCCGGGCCGCTGGGCACCACGATCAGTTTCACGCAGGCAAAGCTCGGCTTGATCTGGCTCTGCCCGGCCACCAGCACCACCTCGAACTGACGCTTGAGGGCGAACTTCACCACCTGGTCCTTGGCCGCCCGCGGGCAGGCGTCGGCGTCGATCCACACGCGCATGCTTATGCCGCCAACCGGCGCTTGTCGGCGATCCGACTGCGGCCGTACATCACCACAATCGCCAGGATCGCCACGACCTGCGCACTCAACGAGTAGGCATCGGCGTGGATACCCAGCCAGTCGAAGTCAAAGAATGCCACCGGCCGCGTGCCGAAGATGCCGGCTTCCTGCAACGCCTTCACGCCGTGCCCGGCGAACACCACCGACAACGCGCACAGCAACGCCGCGTTGATCCCGAAGAACAGCGCCAATGGCAGCTTCGCCGAACCGCGCAGGATCACCCACGCCAGGCCCACCAGCAGCACCAGCGACGTCGCGAGCTCGATCAGGCGATCACCCA
>NZ_JAKNRV010000579.1:0-2142 GCF_023072625.1 Pseudomonas emilianonis | reverse complement strand
CAGGCTGCGCACTTCATCGGCCACCACCGCGAACCCACGCCCCGCCTCGCCTGCCCGTGCCGCCTCGATCGCGGCGTTAAGCGCCAGCAGGTTGGTCTGCTCGGCGATCCCGCGAATCACTTCCAGCACTTTACCGATGCGCACACTGTCGGTTTCCAGACGGCGGATGATGGTGCCGGTGTTGAGGATTTCAGTGCGCATCTGGCCGATGGTGGCGATAGTGACTTTCATCACTTCGCCGCCCTCGCGGGCCGAGTGATCCGCATCATCCGCCGCACGTGAGGCACTGGCGGCGTGGCGCGCCACTTCCTGGGCGGTGGCCGACATTTCGGTCATGGCCGTCGCCACCTGGTCGGTGCGGCTGAATTGATCATGGGTACCGGTCGCCATCTGCCCGGCGATCGAATTCAACTCACTGCTGGCGCCGACCAAGTCAGTGGCACTGCGCTGCAGGCGGCTGAAGGTTTCGGCCAAAAAGTCGCGCAAGGTGTTCGCCGCCTCCGCCAACTGCCCCAGTTCGTCCTGGCGACGACTGGCGACACGCTCGGCAAAACGACCGTGGCTCAGTTGGCTCACATAATCGATCAAACCACGGATCGGCAGGATCAGGTTGCGGTTGATCAACCACAGGCTGAACAAGCCAATCAACACGCCGGACAGCAACATAATCGTCAGGCCCACCATCACCGTGCGCTCGACATGGGCGCTGATGGTCTGGGATTGTTGGGTGCTTTGGGCGCGCAGGTCGCTGACCAGGACGCTCATCTGTTCACTGGCGACGCGGTCCACGCCCTTGACCGCAGTGTCACCGACGCTCGGGTCAGCGCCGGCGGCCACGTAGGCATCGCGACCCTTCTGGTAGGAAACGCCAAGCTGCTGGTGTTCTTGACGCAGGTTCTGGATACGCTGGTTCAGCGCCGGGTCACCGGCAGTCTGGGTGACCAGCCGCGCGAGAATGCCTTGCACATCGCGTTGCCGGTCCTGGAACTGGCCCCAGTATTTCTCCAGGTCCTGAGGCTGTTTGCCGCGCAACAACACGTTTTTCCATTCCTGCACCTGCACCTTGAATTGCAGGTTGGCCTCATCGATCAACTGTGAAGTGAGCAACGGCCCTTCGAGCAAACTGCGGTAACTCTGCACCCCGTTGGAGAGGAAGTTGAAACAGGCCAGGGCGATCAACAACATCGCCAGCAGGCTGCCACCGAGCAGCGACAGGATCTGTGCGCGCAGGGATGTTCGCAAAAAAGTCATCGAAAAAAGCCTCAAAACAAGGAAAAGGTACGAATACGTCATGACCTCCCTGTCGTCGAAGGCGCCACCACCCACAGCGGTTCTTGTGTCTTGAATCGGCCGTGCTAGACGCTTCTTGAGCCAATTTCGACAAGCGGTCAATAAAGTGTCACCAAAGCGAAATAAGTCGAAAACCGTCACAAAACTGTCAAACATCCTTGCAATGATTCGCCCACGCGAACCTGTGAAACGTCCTACAGGTCCTTTCTCTGTGAGACGCCATGAACCACAGCATCGACCACAGCCACCAGGATTCCGATCTGTTTGGCTTGCTTTACGGTTTCCGTTTTTGCCCTGGCGAGAAGGGTGAGCAAATTGACTCAGGCACCGCCCTCCAGGCCTTGCAGCAACCGCAAGACCCGGAGGAGTTTCTATGGCTGCACCTGAACCTGGCCCACGCCGGATGCGAGCGCTGGATGCAGGCGCACCTGGACTTGCCTGAAGAGTTTTTCGAGGCCCTGCATGAGGGCTCGCGCTCCACCCGTATCGAACACGTCGAGTCGGCCTTGCTGGCGGTGGTCAACGACGTGGTGTTCAACTTCAGCAGCATGGTCTCGTCGGATATTTCCACGTTGTGGGTCTGCGCCCGCAGTCGCTTGCTGATCAGCGCGCGCCTGCAACCGCTGCACTCGGTGGATAAGTTGCGCTCATCGGTAAAGGCCGGTGAACGCTTCCGCTCGCCGCTGGAGTTGCTGGTGCACCTGCTGCGCGACCAGGGCGAGGTGCTGACGCAGATCGTGCGCAAGACCAGCATCAGCGTCGACCATATCGAAGATCAATTACTCTCCTCGCGCTTGTCCACCAACCGCGCCGAGCTGGGCGCCATGCGCCGGGTGCTGGTGCGCCTGCAAC
>NZ_JAKNRV010000578.1:0-2145 GCF_023072625.1 Pseudomonas emilianonis | reverse complement strand
CAGGTCATTTTTTTCGCGTTCCGGGTTGCCGTTGGTGCAACTGGCCATCGCCCTGCAGAAGATGGGCGACCAGCCGCGCGCCGATCAAGCCTTGCTCGCAGGGTTGGCGGCGCAGCGCAATGCCAAGGAATGGCTGGCCGACTACGGCAGCCCGCTGCGGGACCAGGCGATGATCCTGGCGTTGCTCGAAGAAAATGACCTGGCCAAGGGCAAGCGTGAAGAGCGTTTGTTTACGCTGTCGGATCAATTGGCAGCCAGCCCGTACTTGTCGACCCAGGAACGTAACTCGCTGTTCCTCGCCGGGCGCCTCGGGTTTGCCCAGCCTGAGTCGAATTGGCAGGTGTCGCTCACCGGCAGTGGCGGCGTGCGCGAATTGAATAATCAACAGTCGACGTTGGCGTTGGCCGGCGCGTTATTGTCCAGAGACCTGAGCCTGAGCAATCAGGGCGAGACGCCGGTGTACCAGCAGTTGACGATCTCGGGTTATCCACAGGTGCCACCGGCTGCCGGCGGCGACAACCTGAGCATCCGCCGCGAATACCTGGGCATGAACGGCCAGCCGCTGAACCTGCGTAGCCTCAACAGTGGCGATCTGGTGCTGGTGCATCTGGCGGTGAGCGCCAAGCAGCGCGTGCCGGACGCCCTGGTGGTGGACCTGTTGCCGGCGGGCCTGGAGTTGGAAAACCAGAACCTCGCGCAAAGCGCCGCAAGCCTGGAAAACGCCAGCAGCCAGGTGAAGGAATGGCGCGAGTCGATGCAGAACGCGTCACTCAAGCATCAGGAGTTTCGTGATGACCGCTATGTGGCGGCGATGAACCTGGATGGCTATGGCACCACGCACTTGTTGTATCTGGCGCGGGCGGTGACGCCGGGGACGTATCGGGTGCCGCCGCCGCAGGTGGAGTCGATGTATCGGCCGAACTGGCAGGCGGTGGGGGAGACGCCGGTGGATTTGGTGATCAAGGGGCGGTGATGGCGCGATGTGGGAGGGTGGCTAAGTCTGGGAGGGAGGCTAAATGTGCAGTGGAGGCTAAATCTGGGAATGGGGGCTAAATGTGGGAGGGGGCTTGCCCCCGATTGCGGTGTATCAGTATCAAATCTACTGACTGACCCACCGCTATCGGGGGCAAGCCCCCTCCCACAGGGATTTGTGGTGTGTTTTTTGGTGGGGGGTTAGTGGACGACCCAACTGAGCAGCCATAGGCCGAGCATCAGCCAGATGATGCCCATGATGATCGATGCGCGCATGAAGGCGCGAACCGCCGAGTACAGCAGCATCAGGCCGAGGATCAGGGTAATGATGCTGATGATGGAAGTGTCCATGCCCAAGGTGCGCGACAGGCCATCGATAAAGTTGCCACCGGCGTGGGTCAAGGCACCGAAGATGCCGCTGAGGCCGTCGACGATAAAACGGATGACGGAGCCGAGCGCCTGGCCCAACCATTCGAAAAAGCTTTCTACCTGCATGTGCGTGTCCTGATGAGAAGGTGGGCGTGTCTGTGCCTTTGGTTGTTATTGCGACAGGCTAGTTCCCTACAAGCATAGAGGTTTGCCCGTTTGAATTTGCGTTTAGTTGCTCGCTGGACCCTGGCGAGCCTGCTCCTGGTGATTGCGCTGTTGTGGGCGGCCGACCGCATCTGGCCGTTGCCGTTGCCCAAGGATGATTTGGCGCGGGTGGTGCTGGCCGAGGATGGCACGCCGTTGTGGCGATTTGCTGATGCCAATGGCGTGTGGCGTTACCCGGTGCAAACCGCTGAAGTGTCGCCGTATTACCTCGATGCGCTGCTCACCTATGAGGACCGTTGGTTCTACCAGCATCCCGGCGTGAACCCGTTGGCGCTGGCGCGGGCGACGTGGCAGAACCTGACCGGCGCGCGGGTGGTGTCGGGTGGCAGTACCTTGTCGATGCAGGTCGCCCGTTTGCTCGATCCCCATTCGCGCACGTTCCACGGCAAGCTGCGCCAACTGTGGCGCACTGCGCAGTTGGAATGGCATTTGTCCAAGGCCGAGATTCTCAATCTGTACCTGAACCGCGCGCCGTTTGGCGGCACGTTGCAAGGCGTGGCAGCGGCCAGTTGGGCTTATCTGGGCAAGTCGCCGGCGCAACTGACCCATGCCGAAGCCGCCTTGCTCGCCGTGTTGCCC
>NZ_JAKNRV010000577.1:0-2161 GCF_023072625.1 Pseudomonas emilianonis | reverse complement strand
GGCACCCTGGCCCGTGCCGGCCACACCGAAGCCGCCTGCGACCTGGCGCGCATGGCCGGTTTCGAGCCGAGCGGGGTGATCTGCGAAGTGATGAACGACGACGGCACCATGGCCCGTCGTAGCGAGCTCGAAACCTTCGCCGCCGAACACAACCTCAAGATCGGCACGATTGCCGACCTGATTCACTACCGGATGATCCACGAACGTACCGTTCAGCGGATTGCCGAGCAGCCGCTGGACAGCGAACTGGGCCAATTCAACCTGGTGACCTACCGTGATTCGGTGGAAGGCGACGTCCATATGGCGCTGACCCTAGGCACCATCTGCGCCGACGAGCCGACCCTGGTGCGCGTCCACAACATGGACCCACTGCGCGACCTGTTGATGGTCAAGCAACCGGGGCGCTGGAGCCTGCGCGCCGCGATGGCTGCGGTGTCCGAGGCCGGCAGCGGAGTGGTGCTGCTGCTGGGCAACGCGGTGGATGGCGACGTCTTGCTCGCGCATATTCGCGAGTCTGCCGAGCAAACCCAGGTCAAAACGCCGACCACCTACAGCATCGTCGGCGCCGGTTCGCAGATCCTGCGCGACCTTGGCGTGCGCAAAATGCGCCTGATGAGCGCACCGATGAAATTTAATGCGATATCCGGTTTCGACCTGGAAGTTGTAGAATACGTGCCCTCCGAATAAAGGCTGGCGATTTTTGCCCCTTGTTCGCGGTTAAATCATCACTGAGGGACGCACTTTTAGCGTCCCGGCTCTTTAAGAGATTTGTCGAATGACCCTGAAGACCATCGAAGGTACCTTCATTGCCCCCAAAGGCCGCTATGCCCTGGTGGTTGGCCGCTTCAACAGCTTCGTGGTTGAAAGCCTGGTAAGCGGTGCCGTGGACGCCCTGGTTCGCCACGGTGTGAGCGAGAGCGACATCACCATCATCCGCGCCCCTGGCGCCTTCGAAATTCCGCTGGTTGCGCAAAAAGTTGCGCAACGCGGTGAATACGCGGCGATCATCGCCTTGGGCGCGGTCATTCGTGGCGGCACGCCGCACTTCGAATACGTGGCTGGCGAATGCACCAAGGGCCTGGCCCAGGTGTCCATGGAGTTCGGCGTACCGGTTGCTTTCGGCGTGCTGACTGTGGATTCGATCGAACAAGCTATCGAACGTTCCGGCACCAAGGCCGGTAACAAAGGTGCTGAAGCTGCCCTGTCCGCCCTGGAAATGGTCAGCCTGCTGGCGCAGTTGGAGGCCAAGTGATTTCCGACGAGAGCGATCGTTTCAACCCGCGCGACGAGCGTCCGGCGGACGCCGGTAAGCCATCGAAAAGCGAAAAGCGCCGTGCTGCCCGTCAGCTCGCCACCCAGGCGCTGTACCAGCGTCACATGGCCGGCACTTCGCTGAACGAAATCGAAGCGCAATTTCGCGTCGACAATGACTTCGCCTTCGCCGACCAGAGTTACTTCCACGACATCCTGCACGGTGTCCCGGCCAACCTGACCGAGATCGACGCTGCATTGACCCCGTGTCTGGACCTGACTATCGAAGAGCTGGACCCGGTTGAACTGGCCGTACTGCGCCTGTCCACCTGGGAACTGCTCAAGCGCGTCGACGTGCCGTACCGCGTGGTGATCAACGAAGGTATCGAACTGGCGAAAGTCTACGGTTCGACCGACGGTCACAAGTTCGTCAACGGCGTGCTCGACAAGCTGGCCCCGCGCCTGCGTGAAGCCGAAGTGAAGGCGTACAAGCGCTAACCTGCGCTTGAGTCCTGAATGGGCGAGTTTGAGCTGATCCGCAAATACTTCGCCGCCGCGCCCTGTGCGCAGGGCGGCGAGGGCATTGCCCTGGGGATCGGCGATGACTGCGCCTTGCTGGCGCTCCCCGCTGGGGAGCAGTTGGCAATCTCCACCGATACCTTAGTGGCCGGCGTGCATTTCGCCGACCCCTGTGATCCGTTCCTGCTCGGCCAGCGCTCGCTGGCCGTGGCAGTGAGCGATCTGGCCGCCATGGGCGCCCACCCCGTTGCATTTACCCTTGCCCTTACAACCCCCACCGTCGATGCCGACTGGCTGCAACGCTATGCCCAGGGTTTGAACGCCATGGCGCAGAACTGCGGCGTGGGCCTGGTCGGCGGCGATACCACGCGCGGGCCACTGAGCCTGACCA
>NZ_JAKNRV010000576.1:0-2162 GCF_023072625.1 Pseudomonas emilianonis | reverse complement strand
CCCACGCCGCCGGGCATGTACGTCACGCGCATCGGCTTGCTCAGCAGCTTCTCGTTGACCAGCGCGCTTTGCACCAGTTTGCAGGTCAGGTCAAAACCGCCGCCGGGGGAGGCGGGGGCGATGCATTCCGGGCGCTTGGGTTCGTCGGCGGCCAGCAGTTGGCCAGCGAACAGCATGCAGCCAGCGGCGAGGGCGAATTTACGCAATGAAAGGGTCATGGTTATCTCCGTCGTTGTTGTTATGAGTGGCTATTACCAGGCACTGCTTACCAGAGCGCGACGCTGTAGCTGACCAGCAGGCGTACTTCATCCGCATCACGGGCGGAATAGTTGGAGCGATACGTCGCATTGCGCAGGCGCACGGCCACATCCTTGAACGTGCCGCTTTGCACCACGTACTTGATCTCGCTGTTGCGCTCCCACTCTTTGCCGGTTTCGCCGTTCTTGAGCTTGATATTGTCACCCGACAGGTAACGGCTCATGAAGCTCAGGCCGGGAATGCCCAGTTTGGCGAAGTCGAAGTCGTAGCGTGCCTGCCAGGAGCGCTCTTCAGCGCCGGCAAAGTCGTTGATCTGCACGAAGTTGACCAGGTACGGGTCGCTGCCATCCACATACGGAAACGCGCTGTCGCCGGACATGTGCTGGTAGCCGGCACTGAGCTTATGGCCATTGAGGGCATAGCTGAACAGGCCGTTGAGGGAGGTGTTGTCGATTTTGCCGCCACGGGCTGCGCCGGTGTCATCGCTGATCGCCAGGCGCAGGTCGGTGCCGAAGGTGCCGGGGCCCATCGGGCGCGCGGCCACCAGACCGAGGAAGTGCTGACGGTACACGTCATCGAGCTGGGCGAAGTGGTAGCTGCCGGTGATCTTGTCGGCGAACTTGTAGTCGACGCCGCCGAAGTTGAAATGCTTGCCGGTGGCGCCGCTGAGGAAGCGACTGTTCTTGTTGTTGAGGGCGATGTCCTCGTAGTTGGTGTCGTCGCGGTCCTTGGCTTTATCCAGGCGACCGCCGGTGAACACCAGGTTCTTGAATTCTTTCGAGGTGACCAGGCCGCCGTTGAAGGTTTGCGGCAGGATGCGCCCGTCGTTGGGCTTGAGGATCGGCAGCTCGGGGATCAGCGCGCCGATCTTCAGCTCGGTGGCGGAGATCTTCACTTTGCCGGTCAGGCCTAGCTTGGAATACTCGTTGGCGGCGCGGCCATCGTCATGCGTGGGCAGCAGGCCGGTGCCGGTGCGATCGGGGCTGGAGTCGAGCTTGACCCCGAGCATGCCCAGCGCATCCACGCCAAAGCCGACGGTGCCGTCGGTGTAGCCCGATTGCAGGTTGAGCATGAAGCCCTGGGCCCATTCGTCACGTTTGGATTGCTGGGCGCTGGTGCCGTCGCGAAAGTCGCGGTTGAAGTACATGTTGCGGGTTTCCAGGGTCGCGCTGCTGTCTTCGAAGAAGGCAGCCTGGGCAAGCGGCGAAAAGCCGGCAAGGGCGGCGGCACTGGCAAGGGCGGTCTGGGTCAGGCGGGAAAAACGCACAGGCGGGTAAGCCTGGGGCTGGGTCGACAGCATTGTTGAGTACTCCGTTATTGTTCTTATTTTGGCGAAAACGCTTCGAGGCGTTTTTCGGGCGCTACGGATCAGGTAGCTCGGCGGGCAAGCCCACCGTCACGGGATGCTAAACGGCGAAGCTTTCACTAACCTTTCAGTTGTCTTTCAATGTTTTCGGGCTTCACAGGCCATTCGGCGCCTGTAAACTGCCTCGCAAAGCGTGGCGCCGACCACCCCCGAATGAGGTAAAAATCCATGCGTGTCCTCCTGGTTGAAGACCATTTGCAACTGGCCGAAAGTGTCGCCCAGGCGCTCAAGAGCACGGGTTTGACCGTCGACGTGTTGCACGATGGCGTGTCCGCTGACCTGGCCTTGAGCAGTGAGGAATACGCGGTGGCGATCCTTGATGTGGGCTTGCCGCGCATGGATGGTTTCGAGGTGCTGGCGCGTTTGCGGGCGCGTGGGAAAAATCTGCCGGTGCTGATGCTGACGGCGCGCAGTGATGTGAAAGACCGCGTGCATGGCCTGAACCTGGGCGCCGACGACTACCTGGCCAAGCCGTTTGAGTTGACGGAGCTGGAGGCGCGGGTCAAGGCGCTGTTGCGGCGCAGCGTGCTCGGCGGCG
>NZ_JAKNRV010000575.1:0-2186 GCF_023072625.1 Pseudomonas emilianonis | reverse complement strand
CACCTGGACGCCACTACCGATGTGCAGATGCAGGTCAGGCTGACCCACGATCAACCTGGCCAACTGGGGTTTGAGTGCGAGCACATCAGTCTGGAGTCGATCAGCCATTTGCGCCGCTTGGTCGAGTGCGGCCCGGGCAAAGTCCTGGCCGGCCTGAACAAGCGCTGCGCCGACGGCGTGTCGACCGCCAACCTCAATACCCCGGATGCCTTCGCTGCCGCTCGCGCGGCACTGGCCTGATCCCCAAACTTAGGAGAAGCCTGCATGAGTCTGCAAGGTAAAGTTGCACTGGTTACCGGCGCAAGTCGTGGCATTGGCCAGGCGATTGCCCTGGAGCTGGGCCGTCAGGGCGCCACCGTGATCGGCACTGCCACTTCCGCCTCGGGCGCCGAGCGTATCGCCGCGACCCTGAAGGAAAACGGCGTGCAAGGCACCGGCCTTGAGCTGAATGTGACCAGTGATGAGTCCGTGGCTGCCGTACTGGCCGAGATCAGCGCACAGTTCGGCGCGCCGGCGATTCTGGTGAATAATGCCGGTATCACCCGCGATAACCTGATGATGCGGATGAAAGACGACGAGTGGCATGACGTGGTCGACACCAACCTGAACAGTCTGTTTCGCCTGTCCAAGGGCGTTTTGCGTGGCATGACCAAGGCGCGTTGGGGCCGAATTATCAATATTGGCTCCGTAGTGGGTGCCATGGGCAACGCAGGCCAAGTAAACTACGCCGCGGCGAAGGCCGGTCTGGAAGGTTTCAGCCGCGCATTAGCGCGTGAAGTCGGCTCGCGGTCGATTACGGTCAACTCGGTGGCCCCAGGGTTCATCGACACCGATATGACCCGCGAACTGCCGGAAGCACAGCGTGAAGCCTTGCTGACGCAGATTCCGCTGGGCCGTCTGGGCCAGGCTCAAGAGATCGCGAATGTGGTCACTTTCCTGGCATCCGACGGTGCGGCATACGTGACTGGGGCTACAATCCCGGTTAACGGCGGGATGTACATGAGTTAAATTGTGACGGATCGCTTCAAAAAAATGTCATACGAGCTGTCTAAAATCCGTTATAAAGCTGCAACTTAATTTATAGGCGGGTGGCCGACCGGGTACTGGGTGAACCTTTCAGTTGAAAAGCTGAAATGGCTTTCTATACACTTACCCACTGGCCAGCTGCCTGAATTTGTCCATTAGGAGTGAAAACAAGGTATGAGCACCATCGAAGAGCGCGTCAAGAAAATCGTTGCCGAGCAACTGGGCGTTAAAGAAGAAGAAGTGGTCAACACTGCTTCCTTCGTTGAAGACCTGGGTGCCGACTCCCTTGACACCGTTGAGCTGGTGATGGCTCTGGAAGAGGAATTCGAGACCGAAATCCCGGACGAAGAAGCTGAAAAAATCACTACTGTTCAAGCTGCAATCGACTACGTTACTAACCACCAGGCGTAATAGTTTGTAGTCGTCGCTTGCTGTCAGGGAAAACCGCACTGCTGTAAAGGCGTGCGGTTTTTTCTTTAGCTCTGATGAAAAGTGATTCTGAAGCAAAGTGTCGTCATTAGAAAAAGGAGAGTGCTGTGTCGCGTAGACGCGTCGTAGTCACCGGTATGGGTATGTTGTCGCCACTGGGCACGGATGTGTCGAGCAGTTGGCAGGGCATTCTGGCTGGCCGCAGTGGTATCGGTCTGATCGAACACACGGACCTTTCTGCCTATTCCACCCGTTTTGGCGGCTCGGTAAAGGGGTTCAATGTCGAGGAATACCTCTCGATCAAAGAGTCCCGCAAACTCGACCTGTTCATTCAATACGGCCTGGCAGCCGGTTTTCAGGCAGTGCGTGACGCTGGCCTGGAAGTCACCGACGCCAACCGTGAGCGCATCGGCGTGGCCATGGGGTCGGGTATTGGTGGTTTGACCAATATCGAAGAGACCAGCCGCACGTTGCACGAGTCCGGTCCCCGTCGAATTTCACCGTTCTTTGTGCCGGGTTCGATCATCAATATGATTTCCGGTTTCCTGTCCATCCATCTGGGCGCACAGGGACCTAACTACGCGATTGCTACCGCTTGCACCACAGGTACTCATTGCATCGGCATGGCCGCGCGCAACATTGCCTATGACGAAGCGGACGTGATGATCGCTGGTGGCGCCGAAATGGCCGCCTGCGGCCTGGGCATGGGCGGTTTCGGCGCGTCGCGTGCG
>NZ_JAKNRV010000574.1:0-2206 GCF_023072625.1 Pseudomonas emilianonis | reverse complement strand
AACAGGTCGCTGGCCTTGGCGATGCCGGTGGCCGTGTCAATCTCGCCACCGATGCTGATCTTGCCGCCGTCGCGCACCTGGCCGTAGGTGCGACCAAGGTAATCCAGCGCTGTCACCGCGCGCGCCGAGACATCGATCAACGCGTGCTCGCCGATCCAGATCGAGCGGCCATGGCCGATGGCGTTGGCCTGCTCCATCGCCTGGGGCACAACCGCCGGGCTACCCAGACTGACAGTGCCGCCCCAGGCATTGAGGGTGCCCTCCAGGGTCAGTTGCCCGACACTGCGCAGGTTGATGGCCTGCCCCGGGTCGACCGTGATCACTGCGCCTTGGCCGACCGTCAGCGCCGTGGTTGCCAACTGCGCCGCCGTGGAATCCGCGTGCCCGGCATTCAGGTTCAAGCTGGCACCACGGCGCTGGGTGAGCACGCCCTTGGCCGCGTCTTCCTGGTATACCGACGAGGTCCAACGTTCCAGGGCCTTAGCCGGGTCGCTCCCGGTAGGCATGTTCAAGGCTTGTTCGCCCTGCCGCAAAACGGGCGCGATGACCTCCACCTGGGTGCCGTCGGTAACGATCAGCCCTTCATTACCGGTAATGTCATAGGCCGAGAAGCCTTTGTTGAAAAAATCGCCGGCCAATTTCAAGGTATCCGCAGCCGGCACGTCGGTGCTATCGCCGATCTGCACCTGGCGCGCCTGCAACGCCAGCGTGCCGCCGCCGTTGACGCCATAGCCGAGCACCTCACCTTGCACCCCCAGCGCACCGAGCGCAGCCAGGGTCACGTCACCGCCCTTGCCGCCTGCGAGCGTGCCATTCACGCCAAGGGTGCCGCCGGAAGAGGCCTCCACCACGCTGCCTGCGCCCAGGTTTACGTCGCCGGTGCTGCGAAGCGACACCTTGCCGCCATTCACATAGGCAACGCCGCCGATGCTGGAAGAGTCCAGCGCCAGGTTGTTCCAGCGCCCGCTGGTATCGAGCCTGACCCCACCGGCCACCCTGACCCCGGCGCTGCCCGCCAGGATCGTATCGACCACCTGCCCTTTCGTCGGGTCGACCTGGCTGAGGATGTTGCCCACGTTGAGGGTGCCGCCATGGGCCGTCAGGTTGGCGTTGATGTTGACCCCTGGCCCGAACAGGGTTATATCGCCGCCGTCCGCCACCTGCAGCGCAGCGTTGACGCTCATTTGCTGTCGGGCCCCGACCTTGATCGCGCCCAGTTGGTAGCCGTTGAGCTGATCGCTGTCGAGCACCATCTTGCCTTGGCGATCCGCCGGCAGCGCGGTGGTGAGGTCCAGGCCCTCGGCGATTTTCTGCGTATTGCTGTCGATCAGCACCTGGTCGGTGGTCGCGCCCAATGCATAACGCAAGGTGCCGGTGGTCTTGTTGTAGATCGGTAGGTATTGGCCAATGATCAACTGCGCGCGCTGGGCCTGGGCCTTCTGCGATTGCTGGTAGCCATCGAGGTTGATATTCGCCGCCTGGGTCTGGCGTTCGCCCTGGAACACGTCGCTGATCAGTTGCCCTTCCAACACCGCGCTGGCAGTGCCGACCACCAGCTTGCCGGCATCGCGGCCCACGGTGTAACCGGACTCGTAACGGCGTTGCGTGGCGATCATCGGGTTGTAGTAGTACTCGGTCTGGCCCCAGCGTTTACTGGTGTCTTCAAAGCCCTTGTAGAAGCCGGAGTAGAGAATGTCGCCCGGGGCTCTGGACACTTCATACAAACGCCCATCGGGCCCCCTCAGCCAAGTCTGTTCGATATAACCGGCCTGCACATCCACGGTGCCGCCCGACAGGTTGATCTGCGCGCCCTTCTGAGTCACCACATCCTTGCCGGTAAAGGTCACGGTGCCGCCCTGGGCCATCCACTCGCCCACCGAGTGGCCCTGGGTGCCGAGGTAACCACCGACTTCCAGCAAGCCGCCGGCGGTGTACCAGCGGTCCGTTGCATAACCGTTGGTGCCCGCCGGTACAAACACCAGCTCGCGCAGGTCGACCCACACGTCGTTGTTGATCAGTTTGCCGTCGTCACGGTTGACCGACGCATCGCGCTGCTCGTTGCCCTGCACGTTGATCTTGATGTTGTTGGCTTCCATCGACACCTTGACGCCGACCGCGCCGGACACATCGATCATCGCCCCATCGCGCACCAGGCTGCGGGTGCGGGTCAACTGCTCCAACTCTCTTTCACATAACTGTAACAGCA
>NZ_JAKNRV010000573.1:0-2212 GCF_023072625.1 Pseudomonas emilianonis | reverse complement strand
GTGACACTGCTGCAGCCAGGCCGAGCATGGCTGACCAAGAGGCCAGCTGCTGGTGGGCCTGGGCGTGCTCGAAGGCTGCCTTAGCGTAAGGTCGGGCCAACGTGGTCAGTTCTGCCATGATCACCCTCGCGGGGCGCCGCCACCTGCACGAACTCGATCAACAGCTATTGGCCCTGAATGCCTCCCCCGGTGGCGCCGCCGACCTGTTGGCCGCCTGCCTGTTTATCGACCGCCTCGACGGAGCGTTTTGATGGAAACTTTATCCTTTGAATTCCCCGCCGGGCAGCCGCCCAAAGGCCGCGCGCTGGTGGGGTGTGTCGGTTCGGGCGACCTCGAAGTGCTGCTGGAGCCGGGCGCGCCCGGCATCCTGACCATTCAGGTGCAGACCTCGGTGAATGGCGCCGAACAACGCTGGCAGCACCTGTTTGAGCGGATCTTCCTGGAGCAGATGCCGCCAGCCTTGCACATTGATATCCACGACTTCGGCGCCACCCCCGGCGTGGTGCGCCTGCGCCTGGAGCAGGGTTTCGAGGAGATCGGCCATGACTGACTTGCTCAGCAAACACAGCTTCGTCGAACTGGGCGCACGGCAGCGGGCCAAGGCCTTGTTGGACGCGGGCTCTTACCGTGAACTGATCGACCCGTTTCAGCGAGTCATGTCGCCCTGGCTCAGCCTTCAGGGCGTGGTGCCCCAGGCCGATGACGGCGTGGTGATCGGCAAAGGCCGCATCGCCGGTAAGCCGGTGGTGATCGCCGCGATCGAAGGCAACTTCCAGGGCGGCAGCCTCGGTGAAGTCGGCGGCGCAAAAATCGCCGGCGCCCTTGAACTGGCGGCCGAAGACAACCGCAACGGCATCCCGACCTGCGCCGTGCTGCTGCTGGAAACCGGTGGCGTGCGCCTGCAGGAAGCCAACCTGGGCCTGGCGGCGATTGCCGATATTCACGCCGCGATTGTCGATCTGCGCCAGTATCAGCCGGTGATCGGTGTGGTGGCGGGCAGCGTCGGTTGCTTTGGCGGCATGTCCATCGCCGCCGGGCTGTGCAGCTACCTGGTGGTGACCCGCGAAGCGCGGCTGGGCCTGAACGGTCCGCAGGTGATCGAGCAGGAAGCCGGCCTGGACGAGTACGATTCCCGCGACCGGCCCTTTATCTGGAGCCTGACCGGCGGCGAGCAACGCTTCAACAGCGGCTTGGCCGACCGTTACGCGGCGGACGATGTCGCGCAGATTCAGCAGACCGTCAGCGCGTTGTTGCAGCTCGGCTTGCCCGCCCAACAACGCAGCCGCCGCGCCGACTTCTACCTGGCACGCCTGGCTGAACTGGACGCCGAACCGCAAATCGACCCGGCGACGGTTCGCGATCTGTATCAGGGAGAACGCTCATGAGAGGTTTGCAATGGTTCAACGCATTGACTGCCGGCGCCCAACCCGTGGAAGGGTTGCCGAACTCGCTGAAAGTCGCCGATGGCGTATTGGGTGAACACCAGGTGCGCTTTATCGCCGTGGTCCCCGACGCGCAAAACCGCTTCCCCCGCGCACGCAACGGCGAAGTCGGCTTGCTCGAAGGCTGGGGCTTGGCCAAAGCCGTGGATGAAGCCATCGCGACGGGCGACAAACGCCCACTGATCGCCATCGTCGATGTGCCGAGCCAAGCCTACGGCCGTCGCGAAGAAGCCCTCGGCATTCATCAAGCCCTGGCGGCTGCCGTCGACAGCTACGCCCGCGCCCGTCTGGCCGGGCACCCGGTGATCGGGTTGTTGGTGGGCAAGGCCATGTCCGGTGCGTTCCTCGCCCACGGTTACCAGGCCAACCGCTTGATCGCCTTGCGCGATCCCGGCGTGATGGTACACGCCATGGGCAAGGCCTCGGCGGCGCGGGTGACCCTGCGCAGTGTCGAAGAGCTCGAAGCCCTGGCCGCCAGCGTGCCGCCGATGGCCTATGACATCGACAGTTATGCCAGCCTCGGTTTGCTCTGGGAGACCTTGTCGGTCAGCCAGATTGAACAGCCGACGAAGGACGATGTGGCGCGGGTCAGCGATTGCCTGGTGAATGCGATCAAGGATGTCGATGGCCGTGATTTGAGCGGTCGCCTCGGCGCCACCAATCGTGCTGCCTCCAGCCATGTCCGCCAACTGCTGCGGGCGCAATGGTGAACGCTCACGACTTGCTCTGGGGCATGACCCCGGCGCACGCCCCTGCCGATGCGCCGGCCT
>NZ_JAKNRV010000572.1:0-2228 GCF_023072625.1 Pseudomonas emilianonis | reverse complement strand
CAACCCGCGCCGATCCATGTGATCTGGCCCACGGCGGCGCACATGCCGGCCAGGACGCGCTGCGCCATCGACGCCTTGGTCGCGGGCACCCCGAGTTGCCTGGCGGGCAGTTAGGTTTTGCCTTCAGGCAGGTGATTCATCCGTTCTCTTTTGCTTATGAGAATATTTATCATTAATATTGCGCTCTGATGAACCTGGCGCTTCCTGCATGAAAAGCAAAACCTCGCTTCCCGCCGCTTACCGCCTCGCTGTCACATCACGCGCATTGGCCGCTGTGCTCGGCGGCTATCTGATGGCGTCCCTGGCCGCCATCTGCCTGGCGCTGTGGCTGCCCACGTCCCGCGCCGATGCGGTGATCACCGGGATGATGAGTTCGTTTGTGTTCTACCTGTTGGCGGTGCTGTGGTGCTTTGCCTGCCGCACGGCTTGGCGTGCGTGGTGTGGCGTGATGTTGCCGAGCGCGTTGTTCGCGACCCTGGCGGGTGTGGGTGTATGGATGGCACGCACATGAAAGAAGGTTTTCGCCAGGCGATGGCCTGGTTGCACACCTGGGCCGGACTGATCTTTGGCTGGCTGCTGTTTGCGATTTTTCTGACGGGCACCTTGTCGTATTTCAAAGATGAAATCAGCCATTGGACCCAGCCCGAAGTGCAGGCCCACCCGCTGGACGATGGGCGCAGCCTCGCGGTGGCCCAAGCCTACTTGCAACAGCATGCGCCCAACGCCGCGCGCTGGTTTATCACCTTGCCGGACAGCCGCGACCCTGGCTTGTCGGTGATGTGGCAAGACAAGGTCGACCCCGGCAAGCGCGGCGACTTCATCCAGAAAGTCCTCGACCCGGTCAGCGGCCAAGCCGTGCAGGTCCGTGAAAGCAAGGGCGGCGAGTTCTTCTATCGCTTCCACTTCCAGTTGCAAATGCCGCATCCCTGGGGCCGCTGGTTATCCACCCTTGCCGCGATGGTGATGTTTGTCGCATTGATCACCGGCATCATCACCCACAAAAAAATCTTCAAGGACTTCTTCACCTTCCGCCCTCGCAAGGGTCAGCGCTCCTGGCTTGACGGGCATAACGCAGTGGGCGTACTGGTGCTGCCGTTTCATTTGATGATCACCTACAGCAGCCTGGTGATCTTCATGAGCTTGGTCATGCCGGCCCCCATCGTGGCCTCTTACGGCAACGACAGCCGGGCCTTCTTCAACGATGTGTTCCCCTCCAC
The DNA here is from genome assembly GCF_023072625.1 of Pseudomonas emilianonis. Lineage (NCBI taxonomy): Bacteria > Pseudomonadati > Pseudomonadota > Gammaproteobacteria > Pseudomonadales > Pseudomonadaceae > Pseudomonas > Pseudomonas emilianonis. Next base: position 1,011 of record NZ_JAKNRV010000572.1, on the reverse strand, counting down.
CGACAACGCACCGGCGCTCGGCCAGCCCGGCACCTTGTTGCCGTTGCTGCCGATGTACGAGCAGGCGCGGGCGCAGTGGGCGGGTGGGCATGTGGGGCGGCTGGCGGTGAATAACCCAAGTGACGTGAACGCCTCGGTCAATGTGTTCCGCGCCGGCGCCGACCGCGTGGTGCATGATTTCGGCAGCACCGTGTCGTTCAACGGCAGCACCGGCGAACTGCTGCGGGTCAGCGCCGAGCAATCGCTGCCGGCGGCGATCGGCGGCAGTTTTTATGGCCTGCACATGGGCCATTTCGCCGGTCCGGTGTTGCGCTGGCTGTACTTTATCTGCGGGCTGGCGGGCACGGCGATGATCGGCACCGGGCTGGTGATCTGGCTCGGCAAGCGCCAGCTCAAGCACGCCAAAACCGGGGGCATGCCGTTTGAGCTGCGCCTGGTGCAAGTGCTGAATATCGCCAGCATGTCCGGGTTGTTGCTCGCCATCGCGGCGTTCTTCTGGGCCAACCGTTTGCTGCCGGTGAGCGTTGCCGAGCGTTCCGACTGGGAAGTACAGGTCTTCTTTATCGTCTGGGGCCTGAGCCTGTTGCACGCCGTGCTGCGTCGAGGGCGCCTGGCCTGGGTCGAGCAACTGAGCGTTGGTGCACTGTTGTTTAGCGCGATCCCTCTGCTCAACGCGCTGACCACCTCGAACCACCTGGGCGTGTCGCTGGCGACGGGCGACTGGGCCATGGCCGGCTTCGACCTGACGTGCCTGGGCAGCGGTGTGTTTCTCGCCTGGGCCGCCTGGAAAATGCACCGTCGCACGGCGCCCCAACCCAAGGTCGAAAGGGCACGCCCGCTCAATCTCAAATCGGAGGCGCACTGAATGTTGCTTGCATGGCTGATGTGCTACGTCGGGTTTACCGCACTGTGCCTGTCTACCGACCGTCACCATGGCGAACTGCTGCGTAGCAAGCCTTCGCCGCGTCGCCGCTTGGGGTTGCGCGTGGCTGGCGGGTGGCTGCTGACGCT
>NZ_JAKNRV010000571.1:0-2234 GCF_023072625.1 Pseudomonas emilianonis | reverse complement strand
TGTATTGCTGTTCCCCGAGCAACTGCGCATGGCTCAACCGCAGGGAAGGCCCGTGCGTATCGGCATGGAACACGAAGGCGACGGCTGCAGAGTCAGTGGCGCAGGCCGGCGGTTCCGCCGCCACGCCCGCGGACAAATCGGCGTAAGCGCTCAACCCCTTCCCATCACCGGCATTCAGACCGCGCCCGTCGAGGAACAGCAATACACAGGGTGGAAGATCGGCATGCCGGACCTGTTGCACGGCATCCTGGGCTTCGGCCAGCACGAAGCTCGGGCGCAGACGGGCCAGCAAAGCGCGGTTGTCGCGTTCGGGGTCCAGCAACGTGACGCTGCCGCCCAGCCACTGCGCGGCCAGGGCCAGCAACAAGGCTTCGGAACGCGCCTGGCTGATGATCAGTAAATCGTCGTGGCGACCGAACCCGCGCTGGTGCAGCGCTGCCGCAAGACGGCTGACCTCCTGCGCCAACTCGCTCCAACTGCGGGCGTGCCAAATGCCCAGGCGTTTGTAGCGCAGAGCTATCGCCGAACCTCGGGTTTGGGCTTGCTGTAACAACGCCAGCGGCAGTGTCTGGGCCATGGGGACTATCCTTCAGAGTGCTATACAGCCACTTTTGCAGTCTCCATGCCAAGATTTAAATCGTTATTTATCAACAAGTTATATGCAGTCTGCGTAAACAATCATGTATTGATTCGGCACAGCCTGCTTAAAGCCTGTTGCCCAGCGAACACTTCTCTCTTTGCGCCCAACTGTTTGCCAGGCAACAGCGTTTCAACACTTCTCCTCTTCCAGCGACACTCATCGCCGCACAAAAACCAATCATTACCTTATAAATCAACAAGTTGATGGATTGGTACGATGCTTGCTCTCTTGGAACTATCGGCCACAGCCACAGACTTGTTCCAACAAGCGCCTTTATAGAGCCGTGCCGGCCCTGCGTTGCACAACCTGCTGCCGTCTTACCTTACCCAAGGCAGCGGGCTTCTTATTTTTGCAGCGAGGAGCATGTTGATGAGTCTTGATATTTTTTGGTTTCTGCCCACCTCCGGCGACACCCGTTATCTGGGCCGATCCGACAGCGGCCGCCCGGCCACCAACAAATACATGCAGCAAATCGCGGTCGCCGCCGAGAGCCTGGGCTATGACGGGGTGTTGATTCCCACCGGCAGCAGTTGCCTGGACCCGTGGATTACCGCCGCCAGCCTGGTACCGGTCACCCATCGCCTGAAGTTGCTGGTGGCGCTGCGCACTTCGCTGGGCAACCCCACGGCGTCGGCCCGTCAGGCGGCCACACTGGACCAGGCCAGCAACGGCCGCCTGCTGCTCAACGTCGTACCCGGCGGAGATGCCACCGAGTTGGCCGCCGACGGTATTTTCCTCGACCACGATCAACGCTACGAAGCCGCTGGCGAGTTCCTGAGCGTTTGGCGGCGCTTGCTCAGTGGCGAGGTGGTGGATTTCACCGGCAAGCATGTGCGCGTCGAAGGCGCGCAGAACTTCTTCAAACCCGTGCAGCAACCGCACCCGCCCCTGTATTTTGGCGGGTCGTCCCCTGCCGCCCATGAGCTGGCGGCGCAACAGGTCGACGCCTACCTGACCTGGGGCGAACCGCCGGCGGCCGTGGCCGCGAAAATCGCCGATGTGCGCGAGCGCGCGAAAAAATATGGGCGGACGGTGCATTTCGGTGTGCGCCTTCATGTGATCGTGCGTGAAACCAACGAGCAGGCCTGGGCCGCGGCCGAAGAACTGATCAGCCACCTCGACGACGATGTGATCGCCGACGCCCAAGAGAACTACGCCAAGATGGACTCCGAAGGCCAGCGCCGCATGGCCGCCCTGCATGGTGGACAGCGCGACAAGCTCGAGGTCTCGCCCAACCTGTGGGCCGGTGTCGGCCTCGTGCGCGGAGGCGCCGGTACGGCGCTGGTGGGCGACCCTCAGACCGTCGCCAAGCGTCTGCAGGAATATGCCGACCTCGGCGTAGACCGTTTTGTACTGTCCGGCTACCCGCACCTGGAAGAGGCTTTCCGCTTTGCCGAACTGGTGTTCCCGCTGTTGGGCAAACAGCCTGTCACGGTCCGCGACCAAGTACTCACCGGCGGCGCGTTCGACGTGCGGGCTGGCCATACATCGGCCAAGGACGAGGCCACCGCATGAACGTGATTGATATGCGCTGCCGCCCGGCGTACCTGCACGATTTTTTCGGCGCCACCCCAGGCAGCGCTGAGACCGCCAC
>NZ_JAKNRV010000570.1:0-2234 GCF_023072625.1 Pseudomonas emilianonis | reverse complement strand
CCATGCGGCGCCATGCCCCCGCCTCGCACAACGCCAGAAAGCTCTGCGCCGACAGCCACAGGTAGCCCACGACGTGGGACGCGCCGAGCGTCACGCACAGCCGGCAACCGAAGTTCAAAGGCCGGGCAGAGGGCAGTAGTCGCAGATGCCCGAACAGCGCCCGCACCTGGGCGCTCAAATGATGCTGAAACAAGGCCCAGAACCAGGAGTCCGGATCGTTGCCCGCCTGCGCCAACGTCACCGGGCATTCGCCCAGCAAGCTGAATTGCGGCCCCGGCTCACTGAACCCCAATACGCCGCAGGCGGTTTCGAAACACAGCGGCTGGATGCCCACGGGGGCAGTGCCGGGCTCCAGCCGTAACTCGCCACGCAGCTCGCCAACCTGATACGGCATACGCAATCCACGCCCCAAGCGCTGCCGGGCCGCCGCCACATCGCCCTTGACCGTGGGCAACGCCAGAGCGGGCATCATCATGCCGGCGCCGTGTGGGTTAAGCGCAGGCTGACCGGCCGCGCCAGGCTCTCGGCAAGCCTTTGCTCAGACTGCTGCCGTACCCCGCTGAGCCAGCGCGTCGTGCTCTCGCGCTCCGCCTGCAACTCAATCGTCCAGGCGCCCTGCTCTCGACCGATCCGGCTGTCGATCCGCCCCAGGTGCGGCAAGTACAAGACCGCCGTCAGCGGCCACTGCGAAGCGCCGTCAATCCGCGAAACCAGTCGCTCGCTCAACGCATCGACCAGGGAGATATCGCCTGAAACCTTGATTCCGGCCAGGGACGGCCATTGGCCCGCGTCGTGGCTGTCATCATTCAACAACTGGGCAAACAGTCGCCGGTCCTCCCACGGCACCAAAGCGTCGATCACCGGTACACGATCTAGCCGAAACTCACGCAGGTTCAGGCGTTCAGGCGGGATGACGGAAACGGGGTTCATAGCGGTTCCTGCGTCAGTAAATGGGAGAGTTCTTGGATTTTTTCCACCTGGCGCAGGCACAACGTCACCTGTTTTTGCGCACTGCCGACCTGCGCCGCCTGCTCTTCGCGCTGCCCTTGCAGGTCCTTCAACTGGCTTTCTTCGCGGCGGGTGCCGGCCGACAAGTCGTGCTCCTTGGCGCTCCAGGTTTTCAGCGCCTTGAAGGTCACCACCTGCCCCTGGTGTTCACTCAGCAGTTGCGCGCATTGTCGGGCCTCTTCCAGGCGCGTTTGCTCAAGCGTCGCCTGGGCCTGCTGGATATGCGCGACCAGTGCTTGCTGTGCTCGCTTGGCCTCGCGCAGCGCACGTTCGGCGCGGTCTGCGCGGTAGCGACGCAAACGCCGCAAGGTGTCGATTTCACCCGACAAGACTTCAGAAAGGGACATAGGCAGTCAGCTCCATCAAGTGATCCAGGGTCGTGGTGATCGGCGAGGGCTCACGCAAGTCCTGGCGCAAGAAACCATCCACCGCCTGGCGGCTGTCCACGGCCAGATCGGTCAGCTCATCGTTACCGGGCTGGTACTCGCCCAACTTGAGCATCAGCTCGATCTGCTGGTAAGCCGACAACAGACGACGCAACGCCGTACCGGCCTGGATGTGCGCAGGCTCGGCAACGTTGCTCAAAATTCGCGAAAGGCTCGCCAGCACATCCACCGCCGGGTAGTGGCCACGCTCGGCCAGCTTGCGAGACAGCACGATATGGCCGTCGAGCAGCGAACGAACTTCATCGGCCACCGGATCGCTCATCGAGTCTTGCTCGATCAACACGGTGTAGATCGCGGTGATCACGCCTTCGCGCGTTAACCCGGCGCGCTCCACCAAGCGCGGCAACAAGCTGTACACCGAGGGCGGCAAACCACCACGGCCCAAGGGTTCGCCGGCGGCCAGGCCGATTTCGCGCTGGGCCCTGGCAAAACGGGTCAAGGAGTCGATCAGCAACAACACCCGCTTGCCCTTGCGCCGGAAACCTTCGGCCAGTGCGGTCGCCGTGAACGCGGCCCGCGCACGTTCCATGCTGGAGCGGTCGGACGTGGCGCACACCAACACGGCCTTGGCACGCAATTGATCATCCAGTTCGTGGTCGAGGAATTCACGCAATTCCCGGCCCCGCTCACCGATCAAGCCGAACACAATCACATCGCATTCCACGTTACGGGCGATCTCGGCCAACAACGTGGTTTTGCCGCAACCGGCGCCGGCAAACAGCCCGACGCGCTGGCCCTCGCCCAACGTCAGCAGGCCATCGATCGAGCGCACGCCAGTGG
>NZ_JAKNRV010000056.1:0-21418 GCF_023072625.1 Pseudomonas emilianonis | reverse complement strand
CGAGTTATAGCCCAGGGCGCGGCCGAGCGGATCGATCACCCGCCCCAGCAACGCATCGCCCACCGCCACGTCCATCACTCGCCCGGTACGTCGTACTTCTTGACCGGCGCGCAGGTGAGCCGAATCGCCCAGCAGCACCACATCGACGCCCTCCTCGTCCAGATTGAACGCGATGCCCGACAAACCGCCGGGAAATGTCAGCAGCTCCTCGAACCCCAAGTGCGGCAACCCTTGGATACGGGCAATGCCGGTGGACACGCTGACCACTGTGCCCACTTCATGCAGGGCCAGATGCGGCTTGAAGTCCTGGAGTCGTTGGCTGATAAGGCTGAACGCCTCTTCCTCGGCGTGTTGCCGCGTAGCGTCGACAGGCGCGATCATTGGCATGTGCGCCCCGTTGAGGATTGTTGCTCTGGCACATCTGAAGACAGCGCTTGAAGGTAGTCAGCAATGCTCCAGGCCAGCGTCAGCCCCTGCACGTTGATTTCAATACCACTGACCAGTTCAGGCGCGGTCTCGAACTTGAGCACAATGGCCTGCCCGACCCACTCATCCAAAGCAGACTGGATCAAGCTCTGCTGCGCGGCTGGCAAGTCGAATGCGCTGCGCACTCGTGCCGGCTCGTCGTTGGACGTGGCCTTCAAGGCGGCAGCCAATTCGTCTCGCGCAGGTCCGTCAAACGTATGCAGGCGCTGGAGGAAGACCTCACAAGCGCGCTGCTCCAGGCTGACCGACGCCAAGTCGCCGAGCACCCGGCGTGAGATGTCGTAAACCTGTCGTTGCGTCTGACGGACTAAATTGGCGTGCAGATCCTGCGTGTGTGCCAACAGTGCTTTTGCGCTCATCTCACGTGCAGCGTCTGCGGCGCTGCGAGCCTCGGCCAACAGGCGCACACGTTCATCGTTTGCTTGCGCGACGGCCTTACTCAATAGGGCCGCCCGTTGTTCGTCAAAAGACTGGTTCTTTTTCTCGAACTCGTCTTGCTGCTGGTGGGCTTTGGCCTTGGTGTCGGCAGCGTCTTTGAGCTCGGCAGCAATCTTCGCTTCTCGCGCAGCGATGGCGTTCAGCACCGGCTGGTACAGAAAACGCTTCATCAACCACACCAGGATGAGGAAATTCAGCACTTGGGCGGCGACGGTGAACCAGTCGATGAGCACGGTCTATTTACCTGCCGCCTGGGCAACCGACGCGATAGCGGTATTCCAGAATGGGTTGGCGAAGATCAGGATCATCGACACGACAAAGCAGTAAATGGCGGTTGACTCGATCATCGCCAGGCCGACGAACAAGGTGCGCGTGATGGTCGCTGACGCATCGGGCTGTTGAGCCAGTGACGTGAGCGCCACGGACACCGCCTTGCCCTCGGCCAATGCCGGGCCCATGGTACCGAAGCCGGTGGTCAAGCCGGCCATGACAATCGAAGCAATGGCGATCCAGGTGAGAGAGTCCATAAGGGGCCTTTATGTGAGTTGAAGGAGGTGTCGCAGTGGCTCAGGACCCCGCTGCCGGTGCAGGCTTCGTGGACGCTGTGCTGCTACGGGTGGCCGCAGCGATGTACACCGCCGCTAGAATGGTAAAGATGTAGGCCTGCACCATGCCGGTGAGTAAGCCCAGCACTGTCATCACAATGGGGAAAACAAACGGCGTGATCGATAACAGGATGGCGATGATCATGGCGCCGCTCATCATGTTACCGAACAGGCGTACCGCCAGGGCCAACGTGCGCGAGGCTTCACTGATGAGGTTGAAAGGCAGCATGATCGGCGTCGGCTGCATGTACGACTTCATGTAAGCCCCAAGTCCCTGGCTGTAGATACCAAACATCGGCACCGCCACCAACACGCACAAAGCCAATGCTACGGTGGTCGACAGCGAAGCGGTGGGCGGTTCGAAGCCAGGGACCACGGTGCCCAGTGCCGAAGCCGCGACAAACAGGAACAGCGTGCCGAGAAAGCCCAGGTAACGGCGCGGATGCTTGAGGCCGACATCCTTGATCTGGCCGACAATTGCCGTCACGACGATCTCCAGCAGGTTTTGCCAGCGCGAGCGTTCGTGGCCTGTGGCTAGGCGGCGTGTGATCAGCGCTGCACCCAACACCAGCACTGCCATCAGTGCCCAAGTGAATACAATCGTGGCATTGAGCTTCAAGAAGCCATCCTGCCAAAAGATCCACGCATCAGGCGTCAGGCGCATGGCGATGCTCCGGCGAATGCGCTGCCTTGGCGGCTGCGGTCGGTTGTGTAACGCGCATGACGACGGCACGCGCCACCAGGAAACCCAGCATGCACAGCCCGAGGCGCACAGGTTGGGCGGCACCGACGACATAGAAGCCAAGCAATACGACGGCGGTTCGCAGGATGAGGCTGCCAAGGAACCAGCGTGCCGGGGTCGGCGACGAGGCACCGTGGCGCACGGTCCACCACAGCCCGCCGAAGAAAATTCCACCCAGCGCGCCACCGGCCAACAGCGCGCCCGCCCCAGCCAGTACCCAGTTGCCGTAGTCAATCATCATCCTGCTCCTTATCATCGAGTTCGTCGTGCATGGCCTGGTCTTCCCTGGCCACCCAGTGCCACGCGTTAAAGCAGCCGATTGTCAGCCCCGCCACCAACAACGCCAGGGTCCACGAACGGCCGCCGGACGGGTGGTGCTGCTGGTCGAGCCACAGTCCCAGGGCTGCGCCCAGTAATGTGGGGACAACCACTGACCAGCCGATCAACCCCATCATGCCCAGCCCAAACCACACGCCAGGTGTAGCGCTGCGGCGCGCCTTGAGTTTACGGGCAGCCTTGGCGCCGACCTGTTCGGCCAGTGTCGGGTCGCCTGGTACAGGCGTGGACGGTGGGCGCTTCGGGTTCTGCTTCATGACCGGCGATCGCGTAATGACGCGAAGCGGCGCATGAAACCGCTCTCCAGGCGAGCCATGGTCGCGCGCATGGCGACTTCTTGCGTATCCAGTGTCAGAAACTCCTGCGCGACTGCGTCGTGTAGCCGGGACAGATCATCGCCACGCACTGCCCGCCGCGCCGAGATCACCACGTCCTGTCCGGTCTTGACCAACACTCCTGCGTCCAGCGCGAAGAACACTTCACCGTGGGCTTCGCTCTGAAAGCTGAGGATGCCTGGCACAAGCGCCGCGACACAGTCCAGGCGCCTGGGCAATAGGCCGAACGAACCTTGCACCGTCTCGACGACGATTCGCGACACGTTCCTTTCAACCGCGAAAATTTCGAACGGCAGCAATACTTTAAGTGTCATCAACGGCATGACTATGCTCCTCGGGGGTCTCAGGCGTGGCCTTCGCCTTGGCTTCATCGACTGCGCCGATCATGTAGAGCGCGCTTTCCGGGAAGTCCTTGAACTCGTCTGCCAGGATGCGCTCACACCCCTCCAGCGCGTCCTGCAGGCTGACGAGCTTGCCGGGCATGTTCGTGAATTGCTCGGTGGTGAAAAATGGCTGGGTCAGGAAGCGCTCCAGGCGACGCGCGCGCGCTACCACCTTGCGGTCATCCGGCGACAATTGCTCAAGCCCGAGCATAGCGATGATGTCTTTGAGTTCTGCGTACTGGGCAAGCGTGCGGCGGATAGCCTGTGCGAGCCGGTAGTGGCGCTCGCCGACAATGCCCGGCGTGAGCATCTTCGAGCTGGACTGCAGCGGATCGATGGCTGGAAACAGGCCTTCGCTCGCGCGTTTGCGCGACAAGACAATCGATGCCGAGAGGTGCGAGAAGGTGTGTACCGCCGCCGGGTCGGTGAAGTCGTCAGCCGGCACGTAAACCGCTTGAATAGAGGTGATAGCGCCGCTGTCAGTGTTGGCGATACGCTCTTCCAGCGCCGCGAGTTCAGTGCCCATCGTCGGCTGGTAACCCAAGCGAGACGGCATCTGCCCCATCAAGCCGGAAACCTCGGAACCGGCCTGGATAAAACGAAAAATATTGTCGACGAGCAGCAGCACATCGCGGTGTTGGTCGTCGCGAAAGTACTCCGCCATCGTCAATGCCGCATGCCCGACCCGGAAGCGCGCCCCAGGCGGCTCATTCATCTGGGCAAAAATCATCACCATGTTGGGCAGCACACCGGCGGCCTTCATCTCTCGATAAAGCTCTTCGCCTTCTCGTGAACGCTCCCCGATGCCGCAAAAGATGCTCACGCCTTCCTGGTGGCCGATCATGTTGTGGATCATCTCGGTCAGCAGCACCGTCTTGCCGACGCCCGCGCCACCGAACAGGCCGGCCTTGCCGCCGCGCTCCAGAGGGGATAACACATCAATGGCTTTGATGCCGGTCTCGAACACCTCGGATTGGGTGGAGCGGCGTACCAGCGGCGGTGGCGCCTGGTGTACCGAGCGCCACTGCACGGCGTCCAGCGCGGGCTGGCGATCGATGGTATTGCCAAAAACGTCGAACATGCGCGACAGGATCTGATTGCCCACCGGCGCTTTTAACGGGCCTGCGGTGTCTTGCACGCTCATCCCTCGCGCCAACCCCTGGGTGGGCGTCAGTGCAATGCCACGCACGTGGTGTTCGTCGCGCTGGGCCAAAATCTCGATGATCACCTGGCCGGCATCACCGGCGCGCAGCAGGGTATGGATGGGCGGCAGCACCGCATCGAAACGAACATCCACAACGCTGCCGCGCACGGCAGTCACCACGCCGACGTTCACTGCACCGCTCTCGGGCGTCACCTGGCGTTGCGTCATCTCGCAGCTTCCTGTTCGGTTGTCGTGGCGAGCCGGGGTGCAGCCTTGCTCGGTCAATGAGCGCGTGCCGGAGCAGCAGGTTAGCCAGGCCTGTTCAGGGGCGTTGGGCGAGCGACAGTAACCATCAACGACACAGCGACTGGCCGATTGAGTGGAGGAATGACACCCACTCGAGCTGAGGGCACAGACGATGCCGAAGGTCGCCCGGGCGTGCGGCGGCCGCGCAACGCCTAAATATCCACCCGGCTCCACAATGGCAGAGCCCCAAGTTAGCGGCCTGACAGGCTACAGAGTAGTTCGGAAACTACCTACAAGCGATCTTGAGTAGCACTACAACGCCGTTGTCAGAGGGCCATCCCACGCCGGGAGAAGGTGGAAAAGGCTCGCGATCGCGCTGCGCAGGTGTCATGCGGGCACAGGAGGTTCGGAAACTACTTAGTGGCTCTTTGCAGTGATGCTCGGGCATTTAATTGATCGGTGGCCCCTTGAGCGCGCCTTTGGCGCTTATGACTCAGGTGTTTGACCACGCTGGCAAAGCGCTTTCAGCAGAGGCAAATCCATGATTTCGACGCTACGCCCTTCGACCGCCATCAAGCTCATTTCGCGCAGACGCGCAATGGCTCGGCAAATCGTTTCGGACCTTACGCCAATGGACAAGGCAATATCCTCACGTGACATACGCAACAGAAAGCGGTGCGCGGAGTACCCCCGCTGCGCAAAGCGCTTGGACAGCCCCAACATGAAGATTGCCAAACGCTCTTCTGCGTTGTAGTGCCACAGCGTGTATAGCCTGCTCTGGCCCTGGGTAATTTCTCGGCTAAGCATTCTGCTCAAGCTCAAGCGTAACGAGGGCACCTCGCGGGCAAGCTGTTCCAAGCGCTGATAAGGGATCATATAAACTTCGCTGTCTTCCAGGGCGACTGCCGAGCACACGTGCGGTTCGCCGGTAATTGCTTCCAGCCCTATCGGTTCTGCGGACATGGGGAATCCGGTGACCAGGCTGAACCCTTGTTCGCCGACTAGAACAGTTTTGAAACTGCCGGACCGCACAAAATATAGATACCGCGCATTGACCCCTGCGTGATAAAGCTCAGCGCCCTTTGCAATGCGCACGGTGTGAGTGATTAATTCATCGAAGCGTTCACACACCTGCTCAGAACACTCCGACGATAAAAACACCTCGCGAATGGCGCAGTGATCAGCGGTTTTTACCGATGGTTGGGGCAGTAATGGAAACGACATCACAGGCCTGGTTTGATGGGTAGTGATCAGCATCATGCACACTCCGGCTTCGTTCACTGAGGCGTTACCCAAAGGCGGGTGTCAGGTCGAGTTCGTAAATAATTTCGTCATCGCCAGTCGCCGGGTATCGGCCATGAAACCCAAGGCTTCGAGCCAGGCGATGCATTCCAAAGTTATTGCTCTGATGAACCGACATCATTTTTTTGAAACCATTTTGCCGGGCCGTAACGATTAGGTGCTGCATCAACAGCGTGCCCACGCCCTGACGCTGCCAACGGTCGGCTACAACCACTGCGCAATCACACTGCTGGGCATCCGCTGCGACGGCATAGCGACTGATGCCAACTTCACACAACAGGCCATTCTCATGAATCATCGCGATGTAAGCGGTACGGTTGCGGTAGTCCACGTCCATCATTTGATCCAGGAGCGGCACCTGCGCCGCCCCTATTACCCCGAAAAAACGCGTTCGAAACGACTCGGCGGACAACTGTCCCATGAACTGGAACTCAAGTTGCCGGTCTTGTGGATGCAACGGGCGAATCAGCACATGGGTGCCGTTGTTCAACGCCTCTATCCAATGCTCGTGGGGTGGTTCATCGCCGAGCGCCGCGAGAATTTTTTCTACTGCATCGTCCGTCATCTGACCAGGCCCTGTATCAATAAGTGAAAGACTCGGGCCGAAGGTTCACGGCTACCGATTTCGCAAAACACTGTCGCGTACCTGACAAGCCTCCACAGAGCTGTACAACCGACGGAAAACGATCGGCAGTAAATCCGGTAAATCCTCTGCCAATAATCCGGGACCACATTCGGCCGCCGCCGCGCCGTGCAGCCAGACACCCGCCGCCGCTGCCGTAAATGCCGACATTCCCTGGGCCAACAACCCCAGAATGATGCCACCCAGAACGGCGCCGGAACCCGCAGTGGCCAAGGCTGAAGGCGCATTGTTGTTGATGATTGCCCGCCCATCAGGCGCCGCGATCACGGTGTCACTGCCCTTGAGCACAACCACCGCCGAGCAGCGCAGGGCTGCTGCTCGGGTACGGCTTAGCTTGTCGCCGGCGGGGTCAAAGATTCGGCGGAACTCACCGTCATCGGGCGTCAGCACACACGGCCCCTGTATCGCACGATCCAGCGCCGCAGGGTCATCCTGAAAGACCGTAATGGCATCGGCATCAATCACCGTGGGCCGCGCCGTTGCAAGCATCGCCAAGACGTGGCCAAACGTGTCTTTGTTGACCCCGGCACCAGGGCCGACCAACCAAGCGGAAAAACGACTGCCGTTGAGTAAATGACCAAAGTCTTCCGGCGTCACCCAGGGATGCACCATGATGCTATTGAGCGTCGCGGCATAGACAGGTAGCGCTATTTCAGGCACGGCAATGCTTGTCAGGCCCGCTCCGGCTCTTGCTGCACCTCGGGCCGCCATGCGAGCGGCCCCGGTCATCGGGTAGCCACCAAATACCAACGCATGCCCGCGACTGTGTTTATTGGAATCGGCATGAACGCGCGGCAGGTCGGCCAGCCACAACGCGGGATGATTCTCAAAGGCCAACGGTGCGAGGGCATCGAGCACCGACGTGGGCGTGCCAATATCGGCAACAATGACTTCGCCGCACAAGTCCCGCCCCGGCAGCAACAGGTGGCCTGGCTTCTTGCGGAAAAACGTCACGGTCAGCACCGCCTTTACGGCTCCAAGCGCTTCCCCGGTGTCGCCCATCACACCGCTGGGCGTATCGATTGCGACAATCGGTACGCAGCCGCGTCCGGCGGCGGCCAGGGTGTCCAGCGCCTGCCCTTCCAATGGGCGGCTAAGACCCGCGCCGAATAGCGCGTCCACCACCAATTCGGCCCCTTCAAGTACCGACGGGCTCAATGCCTCAACCTCCCCGACCCACCGCTGTGCATGCTGCCTGGCCTCGGCCTGGAGACTGAACCGGCTACCCAGCATTGCCACCCGCACTGGCCAGCCAGCTTCAGCCAGCAAGTGCGCGACGACAAACCCGTCACCGCCGTTATTGCCTGGCCCGCACAAAACCAACAGCGGCCTGGGAGTCCAGCGGCACCCGATTTCGCGCGCCACAGCCGCTCCGGCATTGCCCATCAACTCGAAAGACGACACGCCGGCAGCAACCGAAAGCCGGTCAGCCTCCGTCATCTGCCGCACGGTTAACACGGCGGTCTGGCGACTGCTCGGTTCAGACTCTGCATTCAACCGGTTCATGTTTTTCACCCTCTTAAACAGCACCCCAATCAATGATCGCCCGCGATGGAACGCCACTGCATTCAGGGCGCTAAAAACGCGGGTTGATCGCCGACAGCGGGCGCCATTCAATAGCGGCCTTGACCTTGCCTTGGGCTACGAAGTCCGCTGCAGAGCCATGCAACTTAGGCGCCTGGTTACGAGTTCATTCGCGACACTGACGCCTCCCCGCGCTACTGTCTACTCATTGGCACGTCCGGCCTTTTTGAAATGAGTCCTCTCATGGTGGCGCTCCTTTTAATCTGAAGAGTCGGGGCTGACTAGGCGCAACTGCGTAGATCACGGTATTCGTTTGCGGGATATCGCAGCAGGCTCGGAAACTACTCAGGTTCCGGTGGTTAGGCAGGCCGACGCAGTTAACAGCGAACCGCTGATCGCAGATATTGGCGCTGACGGCAACGGAATCAACGGTCTCTCCCCAGCAAAGTCGAGATAGCGTTTAACCGGCCATCTGTTGACGCAATTTAAACGCCCTTAAACACCTTTAAACGCCTTAAACGGCCTAGCCGCACGAATGCGAGATTGCGTAGCACTCAAAGGGGTGTAGTCTCAAAACAGAGGTGTTCCTTCGGAACGCAGTGATACGGAAAATCACAATGCCAGTTCGCCGTCCACTCGATGCGGGAACGGCCACGCCCGAGGTGCCTACACGACCACCTTTAGCTGACGCTGCAACACGGGGCCAGAAAAAGGCATCTACACCTCAAATGACCACGGAGCCCCTTGACCGCCTACGCTCACTTAACAGTGAAAACGAACAGCTGCGGCGTTCACTGGAACAGCAACGGGCTGCCTCACAGGTTGCTTTAGGCGTACTCCACAGCACCCACATTGCAGCCATTCTGCTCGACGCAGATCTGAATATCCGCTTGTTCACGCCCGCCAGTCAGCCGCTGTTCAATATCCTTAGCCAAGACATCGGGCGACCACTGGCAGACCTTCGCCCCATGGCCACTGATCTCAATCTGCTGGATGACGCCAGAACCGTCATGCGTGACAGGGTTGTTTTGGAGCGAGACGTTGAGTCACGTGATGGCATGAGTTTTGTCCGCCGTATTTCGCCCTACAACCTGCAACACGATTGTGTTGAGGGCGTGGTCATCACCTTTACGGAGGTGGGCGAAAAAAAACAGCTGACGCAGGCACTCGAAAGGGCCACGCAACAAGCCAAGCAGGCGACGACGACTCGGTTACGCTTTCTCGCATCGACGAGCCATGATCTGCGTCAGCCTTTGCAGACGCTCAAGTTGTTGCAGGGTCTGTTGCTGGGAATGCTTAAAGATGAGAAACCTCGAAAACTGACCGCGAGAATTGGCGAAACGGTGGGGGCAATCTCCGGAATGCTTAACGCGCTTCTGGATATCAACCACATTGAAACAGACGCTAATGGAGCAAACCCCTCAGACTTTCGCATCAGCGATTTGCTGGATCGGCTCGCCGATGAGTTCAGCTACAAAGCCGGCGCTAAAGGTCTGAAACTCAAGGTAGTACCCTGTCAACTCATCGTAGAAAGTGACCCACGCCTGCTTGAGCAGATGCTGCGTATCTTGCTGTCCAATGCGCTGCAACACACCCATGAAGGCCGCATACTCTTGGGCTGCCGCCGCCACGGCGGGTGGCTCAGTATTGAAGTCTGGAATTGCGGCACAGGGACGCAGACGTCCAAGCCGGTGCCCTCCCCAGGACGCTACTTGCCTGTCGACCACACAGTCCAGGCAAATGCGCCAGGTTTGCTGATCGTTAAGCAACTGTGCTCAGTGCTAGGACATCGACTGCGCACTCAATCAAGTCAAGCCAGAGGGTCGGTATTTTCCATCGATGTGACGTTTTCTCGTCCCGCCATCTCGTCACCAAATGCTCAGCTAGAAACAGATCTAAAAGAGAACGCCCTGACGCACGACGGTGAAATGATCCTGATTGTCGAAGATGATGTCGAGGTGCTCGAACTACTGGGCATGCTACTCAAGTCCGAAGGTTATCAAGTGGAGATGGCTGTTGACGGGCTGACCGCTCTGGAAAGCGTTACCCAAGGTGGCGTGCAACCTGATCTGATACTCGCTGACTTTAATTTGCCGGGCTCGTTGAATGGCTTACAAGTCATCACTCAACTGCGCAAAACACTGCATCGCAGCATGCCTGCGATCATTCTCACGGGTGATATTTCTCATCAAACCGCGCGGGACGTAGCCTTTGAGCACTGCACTCAGCTCAACAAGCCAGCGAAACTTAAAGAGATTATTTTCGTCATTACATCTCTGCTTGAACAACAGCGTTTGGTGATTGCCCAAGGTGAACGCCGCCAGGAAGCCGAAACCGCCGACACAGAAACATCCATCATATTCGTCGTTGATCGCGACGATTTTTTTCGCAATACCATCCGCAGTTTGCTCGAATCCAAAGACTATCGAGTTCAGGACTATGCTTCGTGCGAGGCGTTCCTGGAGGAATACTCTCCCGGCCTACGCGCGTGCTTGCTGGTGGATGCAAACCTGCCTGGAATGCAAAGCCTTGAACTCATCCACCGACTGAGAAGCAATGGCGATGAACTGCCAACTGTCATGATCAGCGACAGCCACGACGTTTCACTTGCCGTGAATGCGATGAAGGCCGGTGCATCGGACTTCATCGAAAAGCCCTTTAGTCGCAATGAGGTTCTGCAAATAGTCGCGCGCGCTCTGGAGCACTCGCAGGACGCAAACAAAAAAATGGCGTGGACTCAGAACGCAACCCATTGCATCGACAGTCTTACTTTTCGACAGCGTCAAATCATGGACATGGTACTTGCAGGGAAGCCGAGCAAAAACATTGCAGTAGAGCTCGGAATCAGTCAGCGCACGGTTGAAAATCATCGCGCTTCAATTATGACTCGCACTCACTCCAAATCGATTCCTGCACTGGCG
This sequence comes from Pseudomonas emilianonis, assembly GCF_023072625.1. Taxonomy (NCBI): domain Bacteria; kingdom Pseudomonadati; phylum Pseudomonadota; class Gammaproteobacteria; order Pseudomonadales; family Pseudomonadaceae; genus Pseudomonas; species Pseudomonas emilianonis. Next base: position 10,313 of record NZ_JAKNRV010000056.1, on the reverse strand, counting down.
CGCGTCGCACTTGCGGCCCACTCCAGGGCCGGCACTAATTCGGTCTTCGAGGAGAAGGCGCCACCTAACGTTTTTAGCCATCCGGGCAACACATCTTCGGGACACCAACGCTAAGCGCGATTGTTTCCGCATGATTTACCCCATTGCGCCCAGTTCAAAAGCGCGAGGGCTAGCTAGATCGCCTCAGACTGACTGATATCTCTGCCTTGGTGATTTGCGCGCGCCGCCCTGGGCGCGCTCGTCGGCGATGACCTGATAGAGAACCTCAGCGGTTGGCCTTCAGCGTTTCAAGCATCGCCTCGGCGGCCAGCGTGTGGACTTTGCGGGTCGGGTGCCATTCATCCCAGTAGTAGTGGGCATCGGGATGTTCACATACCGGCTTGACGTCCGGATAGGTGGCTTGGCACGGAGTATCCAGATCCTTCAAGCCCGCAACATCGGGGGCTGCACGAAGCCTGTTGCTGAAGGCCAGGTGGTCAAAGTAACTAATACTGACGTGATGGGCTTTAGCCAGTGTTGTTAACACGGCGGGCAGCTTTTGTTCGAGTATCTGCTGGTACTCTGTTGCATTCTTGACTTGATTGCCCTGCACCACAGCCGGCACATGACTCAAATCCGTAGTCCCCACGACCATCACGTGCTTCGCGCCGGCGCCAATCAGCGTCTCGGTAGCCTTTTGTATATTCGCCACGCTGTTCTGGCTTAGCACGTCAATCGATTCTGGGTGCGAGAAGTCAGCCCATTCAAAAAAATCGTTTGCTGAGATGAAAATAAAATAGAGCGCATTCGGATCCGCTTTGTGCGTTTTCGCGGCGTTCAGATGATCGGCGATTTGGCCAAAAACCCCAGTGTCGCGAGATGGCTCCATCCAGGCATAGTAGTTGCCGTTGCCGCTCTTGGCGCCGCCAATACCGTAGTCGGTCAAGTCGGTTTTCAAAGCGTGAGCCAGGTCCTCTACGGCGGTGGGGCCATTGCTCCAGCGTCCCTTCCAGTACAACGAGCCCGGTAGTTCCTGTGCGTCTTTGACCTTCTGCGTGGCCAATAGTCTAGTGAAGGTTTGACCTGCACCATTGTCAGAGTAACTGTCACCGAACGCATAAAGATGATCGTAACTGGGGGCGCCAAATGCGGTTGAGGCAGTCAGCGTCAATAAAGCGGCCAAGCAAGCGCGTCGAGTCATTGATATTCTCCCGGGGCATCACCTTAGACTACCGGTCTGCGACGTTTTGCCTTGCACCAGTTGCGACCTATGTTTAGCCGGGTGCGCAAGCACTGATCTGTTCGCGACAAGTGGTAGCGAGTCAGCGGACCTTCAACGAGGCACATCGGTCCAGCCGGGAAATCCCTCTTCCAGGTTGCGACCGGTCACCGTGAAAAAGCCAAAAGGCGTCGCAGGCGTCGGCAGCGGCTCGGACAGTTCAATCTGCTCGACCTCCCTGGCGCCTTCTAGCGAACGGGTTTTCCAGGCGCAAACCAGGTCAGGCAGATTCGCGGCTGCCAGGATGATGCCGTTCGACTCAGAGCGATCACCGGTGGCCCAACGCGCGGCCGAGGCGCCCATCAGGCTGTAGCGCAAGGCCGGCGTCAGTTGCTGCCGGAACTGCGATTGTTGCAGCCAGACATCGACCCACAGGTAATACGTCCAGTTGAGCGACAAGCGCTGCTCGGCGGCCCAGCTCATGAACGGACGGAATATCGCCAGCCCATCGGCCCCCGAGAGTTCCAGCAGGCCCGGGCAGATGTCGAACAATGTGTGCCAATAGACCCGCAGGCTGCTGTCGATACGCACGAATGCGCGCGAGTCGCGAGGGTAGTCGCCCTGGCGTTCAGGCACGCTCAAAGCATGCAGCAGGTCCGAGTCGGTTCGGGGAAATAAACCCAGTGCGCTCATGACCGAAGCCCCTGTGACGGCGGCGCAAAGACGCCGCGCAGGCGTTGCAGGTCGGCCACGATCTCGTGCTCGTCAAAGCGCTGGTCTCGTTCGTAGGTCATGGTCGCGTGTGGCGTGTCGAACTGCGTTCGGTAACGCTGGAGAAAGCCAAGGGTGGCATCAGACAGCGCCTGATCGTGGGTATCGAGGATCAGATGAGGCTGCAGGATCGATAGGTTGTAGCCTGCCGTATGGAAATGCGATGACGATTCGATAACGCCCTCCCAGGCCTCCAGCGGTACCCCGCAGTTGAGATGTGCGCAGACCGCGTTCGACGCATCGAACAGCACCCCGGCCCCGGTATCGCGGTAAAGCCGTTCATGAAAGGCCGGCGCATCGTGGCCGCCATCCATGATCGAAGGGTAGTTCTCCAACAGCAGTTGGCAGCCCAGCGCCTGTTGCCACCAGTCGACCCGTTCGCGCACCCGCGAATAATCGTTGATGTAGTCGATCTCTGCCAGGTGGTAGAGCTGGCGCCCCTCGTGGCTAAAGCGCGCCACGTGGTCGGAGACATACAACGGCCGTAGTCGGTCGATCAGTTCACGCAAGCGATAGGCCAGGCGCTCAAGCGCGGGCGTGTCGTTTTCGATGAACTTGGAAAACATGATGTGAAAGCCCACGGGGGCGGCAAAACCGTCCATGAGCTCTTCGATGGGTACGGCCAGGAAATTGTCGATCAGCAGCTCGACATAGTCGATGTGCCTGCCGGCCAACAGTTTTCGCACCAGCGGCGCGGTGTCGCCCAGGGTGTAGTTGAAGCCGATTAGCATGGTCCTGCACCTCCTTGGTCTAGAAACCTCCACGGGCACGCTAGCCCCGTGGAGGGAATGTTTCAGTTCACGCCAAGAGGGGCGCAGCACGACGCGCAGCAGGCACCGGCACGACCAGCGATTTGCAGGGTGTGTGTTTTCGCGATTTTGATGCTCATCGGGTGTTGCTCCTTTTCAATGCGCGGATATCCGCGGTTTGGCGAATTCGCCGTGTATGTGCAGCAGGGTTGTCGCCGCTTCGGTTTGACGACAGGCAACCTCCTTGCTCCCGACGGGAACGGCCGTGGTTGGGTTCGGATCAGTGCTTGTGCTTCCAGGGATCACTGAAGCGTGGGTCGTTGAGCAGCGATTCATCGGTCAAGGATTTGAGGAAGGCCAGCAAGTCCTGCTTTTCCTGCGGGCTGAGGTCAATCCTCGCAATCAACCCGCTCTTGTACGGATTCAGTCGCCCATCCCCCCGATTCGGGCCGCTCTCGATGACTCGTCCCCCTGCAGAATAAGTGTCGATCACCTGTTCCAGGGTGGCGATGCTGCCGTCGTGCATATATGGCCCGGTGACCGCCACATTGCGCAGGCTGGGCGCGCGAAACGCCCCCATGTCCTGGGGCTGAGCGGTGCTCTCGTAGAGCCCGCGATTGGGAAACGGAAAACCGCCCGCCCCGTCGATGTTATAGAGCCCGGTGTTGTGAAACTGGGTTTCCACTACCCGGCTCTTGGCGTGCACCACCTGGTCGTTGAAGTTGAAACTGCCATGACAGTGGTGACACTCGGCCCGCTCGCCAAAGAACAGCGTCATGCCGCGTTGCTCGGCCCCACTCAAGGCTGCCCTGCCCTGCAAGTAGCCGTCATAACGACTGTCCACCGACACGATAGAGCGCTCGAAGGCTGAGATGGCCTTGATCACCGAGGCCATATTCAGCGGCTGCGCCTGATCCGCGAAGGCTTCCTGGAACAGCGGCGGGTATAACGGCTCGGCCCGCAAGCGTTCGAGGATCAGTTGGCGATTACCGTCGTTAACCCCCATTTCGATTGGGTCATCACCGAACAATGGCACCTCCATCTGCCGCTCCAACGTCACGACCGCCGGCGCCGCCCAGTTGTAGGTGGCGTTCCACGCACTGTTGGCCAGGCCGGGCGCATTGCGGTGGGTCAACAGCCCGGTACCGCCTTCGGAAAGCGCCTTTGCGTCGGTGAAGGCGCGTTCCTGCTGGTGACAGGAGGCACAGGAACGGTTGCCGTCAGCGGACAGCCGCGGGTCGTAAAACAAGCGCCGGCCCAATTCGACTTTGACAGCCGACATCGGGTTGTCCTCTGGCACCCGGGGCGCCGGTACGTGGGACGGCAGTTCCCATGCCCAGTCCTGGGCCGACACGGGCCAAGCCAGCGCCAGGCTCAAAAACAGCCCGCCGGTCAACCGCAAGCAGTCTCGATTCATGGCTTTTGACGCGCCGAAAACGCAGAGGAATAGGCGGGCTCAAGGGGCGAGCCGCTGTTCAACGACACCCCCAGGCGCTTGAACACCGCGACGCACTCAGGGTCGGTGGGCCCGCTCATGCAACCCACAGCGGCGCCCTCGTCCACGGCCAGGCGACTGTCCCGGAACAACGCGGCCACATCCAGCACCACCGCTTGCGTTGCCGGGTCAAACCCGTCGAAGCGCAAAGGGATACGGTTAGCCCGCTGACACGCCACCGTTTCGCCGGTCACCGGGTTGCCGCTACAGCCGGTGGAGCCCAGGTGCAGGTACCAGGTGTTGGCCCTTGAACCATCGGCTTTGCTGACCCCGCCTTCGGGGTCGAGTTCAAGCTTGATGAACTTGCGACCGGCCTGCCAGCTCCACCCCATGGCCGCCAGGTCCAGCGGTGCCCCTTGCAGCTCGGTGCTGGTGTGATTCAGGGACGGCGAAACGCCCAGGGTCAAGCTCACGCCGCGATAGTGTCCGGCCGGTACGCTGCCGATGACCTGGGTGTTGGTCGCTGGCGTGCCGCCGACGCAATGACCGCTGCCGTCCTCAAAGTCGAGCAACGCGACCTTGGCGTCCTGCCAGTCATTTACCTGCAAGCGCAGGGGCACGGGCTTGCCGGTGTCATCGATCAATGCCACGTCCTGCACATAGAACCGCGCATCGCGCAGCGACACCCTTTTCTGGTCGCGCCCCAAAGGCCCAAAGGCAGCGCCACAGCGCAGCGGCTGCTCACCGGCCACGAGCGCAAAGCTCAGGCTCACCGATTGTTCCGGGGGCGCCTCGGGAAGTTGAGTCGCACAGCCCGCCAGGCACGCCACTGTGGTCAGGGCCAGGCTTACAAATAATGAACGCATAATTGGGCTCCGGGGGTCAGAAACGTGCGCTCAAGGCGAGGTTCACGCTGCGGCCTTCCTCATAGGTGAAGGTATTGGCCAAGGACTGCTGGTAGGTGCTGTAGACCTTGTCGAACAGGTTGCTCACCCCCAGGTCGACGCGGTATTGCTTGTACTCATAGGCCGCGCCGATGTCGTGGATCACATAGCCCTTGCGCCGCCGCAGCTCGGTGGCGTCATAGTCCTGCGCCCAAACGTATTGCCCCTGGTAATTCAGCGACCAGTTGTCATCCACACGGTACTGGCTACCCAACACAAACTTGTCGGGCGGCGCGTACAGTTGAGTACCGGTCTCGGCGTTCCTGGAGCGCAACCGCGAGTAGCCGGCGCCCAACGACAGGCGCTGCCAGCGATAGCTCAATTCAAACTCACCGCCATGGCGCTCGGCCTGCGCCACGTTGACTCGCTGAAAGACCATGCCGGTTCCGGCAAACGGCGCCTGACGGCTGTAGACGCCCACCACTTTCTGATCGATCAGGTCGTCAACGTCCTCGGTAAAGTAGGTGACCTTCGCCCGCAGGCTATCGCCACCGGCCACAAGGTCGTCGAAGGACAGCGTCGCCCCCACTTCCTTCGTCTTACTGGTTTCTGGTTTGAGGCCGGGGTTGGGGCGGAAGTTGAACAGCGCCCGCCGGGTGTTCAGGTTGCCGAACATCTCGGTCATGGTCGGCGCGCGAAAGGCCTCGCCATAGCTGACAAATACTCCCAGGAACTCCCAGGGCTGGTACTTCAAGGCGACTTTGGGCGAGAGCCGGTTATGGCTGGATTCCTCCTGGCCGGGAGACGTCAGGCGATAGTCGTCGTGGCGCAGGGCCGCGATCAGGGTCCAGTCGTCTAGGAAAGCCATTTCGTCCTGTAGAAAGCCGCCCAGGGCACGCATCTGCCCATTGGGCAGGACGCTGTTGGACTGACCGTCGGAGGCGTTTTCATTGGTGTCGCGGTAGCCATCCACCCCATAGGTCAACCGATGGGACGACCAGGCCCCCGCATCGAAGCGACTGCTGTTCTGCAGGCTGGCCCCCAGGGTCTTGGTCTGGGTCGACGTGGTGGGTTGAGCGGGCACCGAACGGCTGTCGCCATCAAGGGTGAAGCGAGTCTGGTAGAGCGCCAGTTTGCCGTTCAGCAGTTGCTGCTCGGCGTCCTGGAACGCCCAGTTGGCGTTGTACTGTTCCTGCTCGCGCTGGAGCTTCTGCGAAAACGGAAACAGCAGGTTGCCACCTGGGTTGGTGGGGCCGACCATCTCATCCGAGAAGCGTTGGTAGCCCAGCTCGAAACGGTTCAATTCATTCGGCGAGAAGCTGGTTTTGAAAAGGCCGCTTTTGAGTTGCCCGTCGTTCGGATACTTCGCGTCATCGCCACTCGCCCCGGTGTGAATAGTGCCGTAGTCGCGGTAAGTGGCACTGGCGAGAATATCGGCCCGCTCACCGCGCGCAGCCACGGTCAGGTTACTCGACAGCTCTTCGTTGGCACTGTGATAGCCGGCCTTGATCCGGCCTCCCAGGGTTTTGCCCGGGTCAAGAATATCCTCGACGCCCAGCGTCTCGATCGCCATCACCCCGCCCAGCCCACCACTGCCGTAAGCAGCAGACATCGGGCCGCGCACCACGTCGATCTGCTTGATCAAGTCAGGATCGATCAGCAAGGGCGTATTCACCCCGCCATCATTGTTACGCCGTGCGCCATCTACCGTGAGGATGATCCTTGGCCCCTGCAGACCACGGATCGCCGGGCTTTGCGACGCGGCCCGGGGACCACCGCCGTAATTCACGTTGGGCAAGGTCCGCAACACAGTGGACAGCGTATTGGCTTGGGCATTCTCCAGTTGCTGGCGATCGACGGTAGACACCGAAGCAGGTAAAGCAAAGCGGCTATTGGGGGTGCGGGTTGCAGTGATCGTCGTGCTGTCGAGTTCGTAGGGCAATGGCGCGTCGTCATCGGTAACGGGCTGCGCATAGGCACCCGTGACAGACAACGCGCACGCAACGGCCAATAGCGACAGCGCTAACCGATCGACGTCCGGCCCGACTTTGATGCCAGGCAGGGTCTGAGGAAAACGGCGCGCAGTATTCGGTTCGGCAACGCGCAAGGCGGCCGCGACCTGGGTCATAGCAGGCATGACAGGACTTCCAAAACAAATCAGGCAAAGCGCCGAGCCCCGAACACTCAGAGACGGCGTGGAGAGCGCAAATCAAGCGATGCTGGGAGGGGCCCGGGCCTGAGAAATCTCAAAGGTGGTGACAACAACGGGGTTGGTGTGTGCGATCGCGGCATAAAGGTATTGACCAAGCACGAACGCCGGCAGAACGGGAACCGCAGGCGTCAGGGCGAGTCCGCCGACAAAGGCACACAGCGCACAGCCGGGTGAGGCGTCCGGGGCTTCCCTGTCATCCTGGCTCTGCCCGGTACGGGCGTTGAAGTCGGCAAGGGACAGGCTCTGCATGCCGTTGGCCGTGCAAATGACCACCCGCTCGCCCGTTGAAACGGCGATTGGCACGGGCATGCTGGCCCAGGCCAGGGCTTGAAACAGGCATGCAAACAGGCAGACCAGAAGGCCGAGGGTGGGCCGAGCGTGCTGCGGGTACCTGTTGGAGAGCATGCAAGAATCCCTGCAATTGTTATGTCGTCAGCAATGCCCGTGGACAGGACATGTTCCGTGCTTCAACCGTTAATCTGCAGAGCCCGCAACCGCGGGTTGAGGCTCGAGGAGCGCCAGGAACCATGCGGTTCCTGGCGCTCATTAACGCGACCAAAACCCTGCCAAGGGAAAATGTCGTGTCGACGCAGAATCTAGCATGCCAGTGCGCGCCACCTAACCTGCGACAAACCACCACAGGCGGCGCCTCACTGCACAATGAAGAACCGCGCCTTGGCGCTCTCCCCTCCTGACTGTGGCGGGCTGTCGCACTGCGGCTCCTCGTTCAACGGCAACGAGCGCAGCACCGAACCCGATGAACCTGGCTCATGAACGCCAAACCGGCACGCGGGCGAGTGATGAGCGGGTTTATCAGGCAAAAAAAAGCCCTCTGGGAAGAGGGCCTGGCAACCGGCACATGAACGGGTTCAAATGCCGCGCCTCGAGCTACCGTGGAAGTGTCTGCCTCCGCTCAAAGCCTGCACACTTTATGAGCGCAGTCTCAGGGCGACAACTGCGACAATCTGGCACATCGCGCGCGCTAATCGGCCCGATCCGCGCTGCTGGCGGCGCTAGCGATCAATGCTGATCAGGTGTGGTGCTTTGTCGCAGCTCACTGGCGCCCCCTGGGTCAACACCACGTCAAGGAATCGGCAACCATCGGCGAAATCCCACGCCGCCCTTGCCGGTCAACGGGCACCAGGCAAAGTCCCAGGGCACGGGCGGAAACTCCTCCAGATCCGCTTCAAGCCCGGGCACCGGACGAGGCGCCTGCTTCCAATCGAACACCATTTCCGGCGCGCCCTGCCAGGCCAACACCAGCCCCCGAGCCTGGCTGTCATCGCTATTGATCCAGCGTGCCGCCGCAGCGCACATAAACGACTCGATGTGCTCTTCGTTGATCCGCGCCTGATACTTGGAGCCCAGGAGCCAGCGGCATACGCTCAGGTAATAGGTCCAGTTCAACGGCGGATGATTACGATAGGCCCAGGTCATGAAGCCGCGAAATATATTCAGGCCATCGGGCGGATCGAGTTTGAGCAAGCCGGGGCACACATCGAACAAGGTGTGCCAGTAAGGCAACAGTCGGGCATCCAGGTGTACGAAACTGCGCGCATTGCCTGGGTAATCCGGAAACGGCAGCAAAAAGTCCGCTTGATTACGCAGACGCGAGGCTTTGCTGACCAATCGCGAAGCCCCCGATGGAACGGCTAGCGCGCACATGGCGACCTCCGGCCGATTGGCGCAGTTGCGAACTTTGCGTGTTTTTTTGCGTAAACGGCCGCAGCCAATCCTGGCAGTAGCCGGCGATTGAGACGTGCCAATACATGAGCCATTGTGTGCTCCTTCCCGTGTCACCTTTAACCGTGGATCCCCCGCAACGCCTGGCTGACCGGGGTCGACAGGCACAAGGGGGCTTAGACAAACGCGGTCATGCGCAAAGTGCGGGGGAGGCTCTGGGATTGGCCGAGGGCCAGGAATAGCGCGGGGGGGCCTTGCAGCGCAGTTCGCGGTCAGGCCGGCGTACCGACCCGATCCGCAGCATCCAGCTCAGACAGAACAGCAAAGCGATGCTCAAGGTCACAGCCGAGCAGATCGGACAGGCAAAACTCCCGGCCCAGCCACTGGCGGACAGATCGGCGGGATCCGCTTTCGAGGCCGGCGCGGGACTGCCCACAGACGAGCAGAACTGCCCGCCTACCCCATTGAGCGCCAAGCCCATCGTCTGTCCGTGCGCCAAACCGCAGGCGAACACATTGAACAGGACGCAAAAATACAACGTCCAGGCAATGAGCGAGCGGTCTGAGCGGGTCAGTTTCATGGCGGCGACTTTACCACCGAACAGCCGGTCGATTGAAGCGCAACCAACGTCGCACAAAACGGTTACGCTGCCGCACCGGGTAGCCGCGACAGCATTGGATCAGGCAACTTTCAGGGCATTTACATGGGTAAATCGCGCAACAAAGGCGTTGTCGGCATAGCGCTTCAACGTGCGTGCCACCAGGCAGGTGAATAGCGGTTCGCAGTTATGGACGACAACGTCATGGTCCATCAACGCAAAGGAAGCCGACGTGCTGTGGGCGAAGAAGAAGTCGGTCGGCGCAGCGTCCAGGCCGGCCTTGTAGCGTTCGATGATGCGGTCGGTTTTCCAAAGCCTGAGCGCGGCCCTTCAATCGATAAACCGCTGCAGCGCAAACGGCGCCATCGCCGCCGGCATCTCCCCCGTCAACACCCACTGCGCAATTGCTTGCCCAAACAACGGCGCAAATTTGAAGCCATGCCCGCTCAACCCTGCCGCGACCATCAGCCCCGGCGCGCGTGGGTCCGGGCCGAGCAGCGGATTACCATCCGGCGTGTCGTCGAAGAACGACACGCGGCGCCCGACGGGTTGCGCACCCAGCAGACGCGTCAAGCGTTGCGCGGCGCCGTCACGGTAGGCCAACACCTGGGTGTCGCTGAAGGTGCGATCGAAGGCATCCGGGTCGATGGGCACACGTTCGGCGCCGCTCAACGAGCCGATGAAGTAAATGCCCGGACTGTCCGGGCGCAGGTAGAAGCCGGCGTCGCGGTCGCAGTAGCCCGGCATCGGCTGATCTGCGCCACACACCTCGACAATGCCCAC
>NZ_JAKNRV010000569.1:0-2239 GCF_023072625.1 Pseudomonas emilianonis | reverse complement strand
GCTGGCGTCGTGGGGCAGCGGCCAGGTGAGCAATGCGTTGACCGCTGCGGCCGCAGGTTCGCCCAACCCGGTACACAGCGCCACGGGCGCGAAAGTTCTCGACGGTGAAGACGACTTGGACTTCGCCCTGCCAGGCCTGTTGCCGATCGAGTGGCAGCGCTACCACAGCAGCCGGGATGAACGCCGCGATGGCTTGTTCGGCGCCGGTTGGAGTGTGATCTACGAAGTCTTCGTCGAGATGGGTGGGCTTCCTGAGGGCGGCGAGCGCCTGGTCTACACCGACGAGCAGGCCCGGCAGATCGACATGGGCGTGATCCCCTTGGGCGGCGCGGTGTTCAGCGCGGGCGAAGGCCTGAGCGTGCGGCGCCATGCCAATGGCCAGTTGCTGATTGAGAGCGTCGACGGGCTCTATCGGCTGTTCGAACCAACGCCCGGCAACCCGTCGCACCTGCGCCTGAGCCAGTTAGGGGACCGCAACGACAACCGCATCCTCCTCGACTATGACGCCCAAGGTCGGCTGAGCCGGTTACGCGATTCCTTCAATGATGTGCGAATCGAATTGGGCTACAGCCGTCAATGGACCGGGCGCGTGGAACAGATCGAACGGCTGTTCCCCGATCAAAGCCGCGAAGTGTTAGCCAGCTACCACTACGATGCCGCTGGCGACCTGGCCGAAGTTCGCGATGCAATTGGGCATGTGCAGCGCCGCTTTGCCTACGACAGCGGCCAGCGCATGGTCGAGCACCAACGGCCCAGCGGGCTGCGCTGCTATTACCAATGGGCCTGTGTGGACGACGCCGAATGGCGCGTGATCCGACATTGGACCGACGAGGGCGACGACTACCAATTCGACTATGACCTACACGCTGGGATCACGCGGATTACCGATGGTTTGCAACGGGTCAGCACCCGCCAATGGAACCCGCTGTACCAGATCACCGAATACACCGACAACCTCGGCCAAGCCTGGCAGTTCGAATGGAATGACGAGCGCCAGTTGCTCAGTGTCACCGATCCTCAGGGCGGTCAGTGGAGGTTCGGTTACGACGAGTCCGGCAACCTGTGCGAGACGCAAGATCCGTTGGGGCGTATCGACTCCACCTTGTGGCTGCAGCATTGGTCGCTGCCGTTGGTGGAGACCGATGCAGCCGGCCACACCTGGCGCTATCAATACGACCCGCGCGGCAACTGCGTCAGCGAAATCGATCCACTTCGTCAGACAACGCGCTACCGCTATGACGCGTTTGGCCAGGTGGTGGAAATCATCGACGCCACCGGCAAAAATAAAAAGCTGCGCTGGAACCCGTTCGGGCAATTGTCCGAGCATGTCGATTGCTCAGGCCACCCCACGCGCTTTCGCTACGACGAGCGCGGCTATTTGCAGGTCATCACCGACGCCCTCGGCGAACGCACTCAATTCAGCTATGACGCTCAAGGGCGCTTGCTCAGCAGCCAACTGCCGGACGGGCGCACCGAGCAATATCAGCGTGATTCCAGCGGTCAGTTGGTGGGCTATACCGACCCCGCCGGCCACACCACGCTCTACCAGCACAACCGTCGCGGCCAGGTACGCCAGCGGGTCGATGCGCACGGCAGGCAGATCGAATTCCGCTACGACGCCTATGGCCGGTTGCAAACCCTGACCAACGAAAACGCCGAAAAATACTGTTTCACCTGGGACCAGGGCGACCGTCTCACTGCGCAGCAAGACCTCGACGGCAGTGCGCGGCGCTATACCTATGACACCCTGGATAACCTGGCCGCTGTCGAATACGTGCCCTTGAATGAGGCGTCTTCCATAGTGCATCGCCTGGAGCGCGATGCCGTCGGGCGCTTGCTGGCGAAAGTGACCGATGACGGCCGTACCGAATACGCCTACGACCCGTTGGATCAACTCACCGCCGTCACTTTCACCGGCAACGATAAGACTACGCAGGCGCTGGCCTTCGCCTACGACCCGCTGGGCCAACTGCTTACCGAACAAAGCGCCGCTGGCAGCCTGAATCATCACTACGACGAACTCGGCAACCTGATCCAAACTCAACTGCCCGACGGCCGCTGGCTCAATCGCCTGTACTACGGCAGCGGCCACCTGCACCAGATAAACCTCGACGGCCACGTCATCAGCGACTTCGAACGCGACCGTCTACACCGCGAAGTGCTGCGCACCCAAGGCCAACTCAGCACCCGCAGCGAATACGACCGCAGCGGCCGCCTGCGCGCACGCCAGCGCCGCCAC
>NZ_JAKNRV010000568.1:0-2243 GCF_023072625.1 Pseudomonas emilianonis | reverse complement strand
CAGCGATGCGCAGTTGCCGATCTACAACAGCTATGACAACGCGGTGCTGTACAACGACTTCGTGGTATCAAGCCTGATCAAGGACTACGCCAAGACCGACCCCAACGGTTTCCTGCTGGACCTGTCGAGCAAATCCCTGGTGGAAACCCAGCGGCTCAAGCCTTACCTGTCCAGCCTGCAACGCCTCAAACGTATCCAGGGCAATGGTGTGCGTGCGCTTGACCACCTCGACGGCCACCTCAAGACCGTCGGCTTGAGCCTGGAGGCCCAGGAGGCCTTGGCCGATGCCCGCCGCCTGCTGAGCGAAGCCCAGGCCCTGCTGGCGGAAAAAACCGTCGAGCTCGATGAGTTCGCCTGGCAGGCAGGTCAGCGCGCCCAGGTGCTTTACGACACCGCGCTGGCCTGCCGCATGCGCCCGTTTGCCGATGTGCTCGCCGGCCAGGCGCGCATGGTGCGCGACCTCGGCCGCAGCCTGGGCAAACAGGTGCGCCTGGAGATCGAGGGCGAAAAGACCCAGGTCGACCGCGACGTGCTGGAGAAACTCGAAGCGCCGCTCACCCACTTATTGCGCAATGCCGTCGACCATGGCATCGAAGCGCCCGAACAGCGCCTGCTGGCGGGCAAGCCGGCCGAAGGCTTGATCCGCCTGAGAGCCTCGCACCAGGCGGGTTTGCTGGTGCTGGAGCTGAGCGATGACGGTAACGGCGTCGACCTCGAACGCCTGCGTGGCACGATCGTTGATCGGCACCTGTCGACCCTGGAAACCGCTTTGCACCTCAGCGAGGAGGAGTTGCTGACGTTCCTGTTCCTGCCGGGCTTCAGCCTGCGCGACAAGGTCACCGAAGTGTCCGGGCGCGGCGTCGGCCTGGATGCGGTGCAGCATATGGTCCGCCAACTGCGCGGCGCGGTGGTGCTGGAGCAAAAGGCGGGGCAGGGCAGTCGCTTCCATTTGGAAGTGCCGTTGACCCTGTCGGTGGTGCGCAGCCTGGTGGTGGAAGTCGGCGAAGAAGCCTATGCCTTCCCGCTGGCGCATATCGAGCGGATGTGCGACCTGGCGCCCGAGGACATTGTGCAGCTCGAAGGCCGCCAGCATTTCTGGCACGAAGGCCGGCATGTCGGCCTGGTCGCCGCCAGCCAGTTGTTGCAGCGTCCGCCGGGGCAAGGTAATGAAGAGACGTTGAAGGTGGTGGTGATCCGCGAACGCGATGCGGTGTATGGCATTGCCGTGGAGCGTTTTATCGGCGAGCGCACGCTGGTGGTGCTGCCGCTGGATGATCGGTTGGGCAAGGTCCAGGATATTTCCGCTGGCGCGTTGCTGGACGATGGCTCGGTGGTGTTGATCGTCGACGTCGAGGATATGCTGCGTTCGGTGGACAAACTGCTCAACACCGGTCGCCTGGAACGTATCGCCCGGCGCAGCCAGCAGGCCGCCGAAGTCCCGCGTAAACGGGTGCTGGTGGTGGATGACTCGCTCACCGTGCGTGAGTTGCAACGTAAATTGCTGCTTAATCGGGGTTATGAAGTGGCCGTCGCCGTCGATGGCATGGACGGCTGGAACGCCTTGCGCTCCGAAGACTTCGACCTGCTCATCACTGACATTGATATGCCTCGTATGGACGGGATCGAATTGGTCACACTCTTGCGCCGTGATACTCGCCTGCAATCGTTGCCGGTGATGGTGGTGTCCTACAAGGATCGCGAAGAAGACCGACGCCGTGGACTCGACGCCGGCGCCGACTACTATTTAGCCAAAGCCAGTTTTCACGATGACGCCCTGCTTGACGCCGTGGTGGAACTGATCGGAGACGCGCGGGCATGAGGATTGCGATCGTCAATGACATGCCCATGGCGGTGGAGGCGTTACGCCGCGCCGTGAGCTTTGAACCCGCGCACCAGGTGGTGTGGGTGGCCAGTAATGGCCTGGAAGCGGTGCAGCGCTGCGCCGAATTGACCCCGGACCTGATCCTGATGGACCTGATTATGCCGGTGATGGACGGCGTGGAAGCCACTCGGCAGATCATGGCCCAGACCCCGTGCGCGATTGTGATCGTCACCGTCGACCGCCAGGCCAATGTCAGCCGAGTGTTCGAAGCCATGGGGCACGGCGCTCTGGATGTGGTGGATACGCCGGCCCTGGGCGTCGGTAATCCCAAGGACGCCGCCGCGCCGTTGTTGCGCAAGATCCTCAATATTGGCTGGCTGATCGGCCAGCGCGGCAGCCGTGTGCGCGCCGAAACCGCGCC
>NZ_JAKNRV010000567.1:0-2244 GCF_023072625.1 Pseudomonas emilianonis | reverse complement strand
GGCGCTGGCGTCGACGGCACGCAGCGCTTCACCGTCAAACGCATCGCGGGCGGCGAGCAGGTCGAGGATGCAGTCGCCGATCGCCACGCCACTGCGCGGCGCCGAGCCGTTGATACTGAACACTCCCAGCGGCAGGTTTTGCAGGGGGAAATCGCCGTGACCGTTGGCGGAAGATACCCAGCTGCGGGCAAGCGTTGGTTGAGTCATGGGTTATCTCCGGTTCGGGTTGAAGGTGACGGGCAGCGCGGCCCAGCACGCGTCATAAGCAGATTGTAGTTGCGGGCAGTCCAGGGCGAAGCGGGTCGGGCGCAGCACTTGGCTGGTCTCGAACATGAACGCCATGGTGTCATCGATCTTGTGCGGGGCCAGCTCGACATTGATCGCCTTGGTGCAGGTCTCGCCATCCGGCCCGTGGGCGCTCATGCAACTGTGCAGCGACGCGCCGCCGGGCAGGAAGCCTTCGGCCTTGGCGTCGTAGGCGCCGTGGATCAGGCCCATGTATTCGTTCATCAGGTTACGGTGGAACCACGGTGGCCGGAAGGTGTTCTCGGCCACCATCCAGCGCGGCGGGAAGATCACGAAATCGAGGTTGGCCAGGCCGTGTACGCTGGTCGGCGAGGTCAATACGGTGAAGATCGACGGGTCGGGGTGATCGAAGCTCACGGTGCCAATCGTATTGAACCGGCGCAGGTCGTATTTGTACGGCACGTTGTTGCCATGCCAGGCGACGACGTTGAGGGGCGAATGGTCGAGCTCGCAGGCCCACAGTTCGCCGAGAAATTTCTGCACCAGCGTCGTCGGCTGCTTGCGGTCTTCGTAGTGGGCAACCGGGGTGAGAAAGTCACGCGGATTGGCCAGGCCGTTGCTGCCGATCGGGCCGAGGTCCGGCAGGCGCAACGCGGCGCCGTGGTTTTCCGCGACATACCCGCGCGCCTGCGCATCCAGCAGTTCGACGCGAAATTTCAGGCCGCGCGGCAGCACGACGATCTCCAGCGGCTCGACTTCCAGCACGCCGAGTTCGCTGGCGATGCGAAAACGGCCCTGTTCAGGGACGATCAACAACTCGCCATCGGCGTTGAAGAACACGCGCTCCATCGAACGGTTGGCGCAGTAATGGTAAATGCTGATGCCCGACGGTTGGTCCGCCCCGGCATTGGCCACCATGCCGACCAGGCCATCGACAAAGTCGGTCGGCTCGCTCGGCAACGCCAACGGGTTCCAGCGCAGCCGATTCGGCGTCACCGCGCCCAGCGGCCCACCCGCCAGTTGCCGCTCCAGTTTGACGAACGCCGGATGATTGGCCGACGGCTGGATGCGGTACAGCCAGGTGCGACGCGCTTCGCTGCGCACCATGGTGAAGGCCGTGCCGGAGAACAGTTCGGTGTACAGGCCGTAAGGGGCTTTTTGCGGGGAATTCTGGCCGACCGGCAGCGCGCCGGGCAGGGCTTCGCTGGCGAATTCATTACCGAAGCCCGACAGGTATTCGAGGTTCATGGATCGTCCTCTGACGGAAGTTGTTTTTATCGTAATCCAGTTACGCATAACGTAATTTGATCACTGTCGACCGTCAAGCTATAAAGACGCCCACTCATCTCTCGGATTCCCGTTGCCCCATGGAAAAGCCCCGCGACACAGGTAAACAAAAAGTCCGCTCGGCCGAAGTGGGCACCGACATCCTCAAGGCCCTGGCCGAACTGTCGCCCTCCACGTCGCTGTCGCGCCTGGCCGAGCATGTGCAGATGCCGGCGAGCAAGGTTCACCGCTATCTCCAGGCCCTGATCGCCTCCGGCTTTGCCGAGCAAAACAGCACCACCAACCATTACGGCCTGGGCCGCGAAGCATTGCGCGTGGGCCTCGCCGCGCTGGGCAGCATGGACGTGCTCAAAGTCGGCGCCCTGCCCCTGGCCGAGCTGCGTGATGAGTTGAATGAAACCTGCTTCCTGGCGGTGTGGGGCAACCAGGGCGCGACCGTGGTGCAGATCGAACCGGCGGTGCGCGCGGTAACGGTGGTGACGCAACTGGGCTCGGTGTTGCCGCTGCTCAGTTCGTCGACCGGGCTGGTGTTCAGCGCCTTTTTGCCGGCGCGAGAAACCGTCGAATTGCGCGAGCGCGAGATCCAGGCGGGCATCGCCCACGCCCTGGCGGACGACCAGGCCTACGCCAGCGCCTGCGAACAGATCCGCGCACGTGGCTTGCACTTTGTGCATGGCCTGCTGATGCCCGGTGTGGATGCGTTGTCGGCGC
>NZ_JAKNRV010000566.1:0-2244 GCF_023072625.1 Pseudomonas emilianonis | reverse complement strand
ATACGAGCCTTGTCAGCCGCTTCCTGTGCGATGCGTGTTTCGCGGTCTTTCTGCTCCTGCGCCTCCTTCTCCGCGCGCAGCTTGATCAGCTCCGCCTGTTCCGCCTCGACCTTCTCTTGGTCTTCCAGTGCCTGGCGCAGGACCACCAATGACGAAGCCTTCGCACGGTGCGCGTCAGCCTCGAACTCTTCCATCTCCTGATTGATCTCGCAGCTATCAAGGTCTTGGATCTTGGCGCTGATCAGGGCCGCGCTCATACCGGCGGTGTCGGTGTCCTCGATATGCCCGATCACCGCATGGTGCCTAGCTACCCGGGCGTCTTCTGCTGCCTGCCATTCGTTCAGTGGCCGGCGGACCTCTTCCTGAAGCGCCTCCAGGGATTCGCGCATCCGCTTGCGCTCGGCGTCGATCAGCTTCGGCACTTCCTTCAACTCGGCTACCAGTTTCTTGCCGGCGTCGTCCAGGGCGGTGCGGGACTTGGCGACCTTAAAGGCGATCGAGGCGATTGCTGCTCGCCCTTTCGCGGTGCTGGTATCGGGCACGAATGCCCGCACCTCGTCCCGAATCTTTTGCAGCCATGGCTCCAGGCCCTTCTCGGCGGAGAAGACTGCGAGTGCCGTCTCCTTGGGCGGCACGACAGCCAGTTCAGTATTTTTGGACATGACGATCCCTCGCAGCGCTTGGCGCGGCATTAAAAATGGTTTGGTTTGGCGGGGTTATGCGGCGGAAGAGAGCGAGGCGTTGTAGGTGGCGTAGATCTTGTCGATGCGCGCCTGGTAATGCCGATGCTCGGCTTCGTCGATGGCCCGCAGCATAAATGCCAGGGTGATGGATGATCTGGCTGCCGAGCTGGCGTTCGGCTTTCCTACGTCGCGAAGTAGGGTTTCGATCTCGGCATCTATCCAACCCACGGCGATCTGATGGTCGCGCTGTGCGATGTTCATTCAACACCTCCCGCTGGTGGGCAGATCAACTCCATCTGGGCCATAGCGGCGCCGATGCGGAGCTTTAGGCTGGCTCGCTCTTTGAGTCGGCGAGCTTCGCGCTCCGACAGATCGTCAACCGTGTACTCGTGGAACAGGTCGACGCGTTGGACTTTTCCGAAGTTTGGCAAGTCCCAGCGCCTATCGGATTCCCTGGCCTGGGCGCTATCCGCGTAGCTGGTTGGCATGGCGAGTCTCCAGGCGCCGGGCGAGGGCACAGGCTTCGTTGTGGTCGCGGCGGAAGCCCATCACCTTGTCGGTTCGGGTATCAACCACATGGAAGAAGTCGCGGCCCGCAGGCTTTACCACCATTCGGAAGGCGACCACTGGCTCAGGCCGGCCGATCATCCGGTACAGCTCAATGGTGGCGAGGCGGGAACGCTGATGCAGGCCGTCGACGATGTCGCGGCGCATTTGGATGTCAGGGTGCATGGTCGACTCCGGAGTGATTATGTAGCGGCCTGATCTGTGGCCTTGGCCAGCCTTGCCTTGGCTCGATTCTTGGCCTGGCGTCGGCGCTGCGATTTAGTAAGGCCACCAACAGCGTTCATGTCAGACGACATCAACGCCTTCAGCTTTTTAGGCTTATGGTCGGTATCGCAGGATTTGCAGAATCGCGGATAGCCCACGTCAGCGCCGATAAACTGGCAGCAACTTCCGCAGTGGCTGCCGTCTGCAATGTTGTCTTCGAAGAAGCTCATGGCGACCTCCAGTGTTTGGGGTTAGGCGGAACGGGCGGCGAGCATGGCGTCGGCGAGCGTATATGCGTGCTTTGCAAAGTCTTCAGGCGCCCAGGTCGCCACGTCTTCATGGCTGTAGGCCTGGACAGTCGAAAGCGCCTTGGCTGCGAAGTAATCGCGGAGGGTCATACCCGACAACTGCCTCCTCGCCTCATCAACCGTTGCTGGCTTAAAAGTTTGGTGGTCGTAATCTGCAACCGGGAAGGCCGGCTGTAGGCCATCCTCGATTGCGGCGTCGTACCGGAGCTGGGCGCCTTCAATCTGGCGATCCATTTGAGCTGCCATGTATTCCATTTCTGATTCCTCAGTGGTTGGTTCACCTGTATTCGTCAACACTCATGCCTCCCGCTGGTTGCCGATGGGCGCGGGGTGAGTGCTGACGTAATAGAGGTGGGGAAGGGTGCAGGCGCCCGGCACTGCCCGGGATGTGTCGAGTCTGGCCAGCTATGCCCTCGGACTCGCCTGCGGTGCTCTTCTTCATTTGGGGTGGGCCTACCTTTCGACCGATGCGCGGTGACATC
>NZ_JAKNRV010000565.1:0-2247 GCF_023072625.1 Pseudomonas emilianonis | reverse complement strand
CGCCGCTGGCCAGGGGCGCGCCGGCGATGAACAGGCCCAATTGCACGCCTTGCTCCACGCACGACAATAAATGCTTGAAGGCTTCGGTCACGTCGCCCACGGCCCAGTCGACGATCCATTCAAAGGCGTCATCGAGCATCTGGTAGGCGCTGTAGCCGAGCATCAGCAGGCCCACCGGCGGGACGAAGGGCGCGGCCACGAATGCCGCGATTTGCAGCAGTGCCGAGGCGATGTTGCGCACGATGTCCCAGCGTTCCCAGCGCGCTTTCTGATCGGCGCTGGCGGTGGACACGGCGAGGGTGCGGGCATCGTTGAATACCTTGCTGAGTTTGCGCTGGAACAGGTGGCTGAACAGGTTGCCGCTGATGGCGGTGGCGCGGAATGCCAGGTGTGGCTGGTCGATGGGGGTTTCGCGCCAGGACGGCAGCGGGTCGCCGCGTGTGTGCAGGTGCCAGCTGACGTTGGACAGCCTGCGATTGAGGTCGGCGAAGAATGGGCCGCGCTCTGCGTGATTGACGAAGCGGCTGAAGAACTGCTGGTACTCGGCGCTGCGCAGGTTGTTCCCGAGTGCAGTCATGAAGGCCACGAGCGTGGGGTACTGTTTGAGCGGCGCGTAGGGATCGTCGGGGATATAGGCGATCAGGCCGACCGGTTGGCGGCTGCCGATGTTCTCGGCAAACAGCACGATGCCGGTGAGGGTGCTCGACATGATCGTCAGGTCATAACACAGCAGCGGGTAGCAGGTGTTGCGGCTGTCGTCGGCGTTGAGCAGGCGTTGCAGCAGCGTGAAGGACTGATCATCGCGCAGGTCTTTTTTCATCCGGGCCATTTGTAGCGCGACGCTCAAGTCCGCCGCCTGGCTGTGCTTGAGCTTGCCTTGCAGGCTTGCCGTGGCCACCGGGTTGTTGAAGTCGAAGTACTGCTCAAGGTAGCGCTGGTAGTGGCCGCCGATGTCCAGTTCGCGGCACAGCGCGGTGAACTGCGCGATGCTGATCTGTGCGTCGACGGCCGGCAGGGGCTCGAATTGCCCGCTGCTCGTGGGTGGGGTGATGAAGCCGGAGTGCGCTTCATAGTGTTCGTCGGCTTCGAAGTTGTGCAGGGCCGCCTCGAGCAGCGAGACGGTCCACGTCCTTGCGGCCCCAGTGCGCACGGGAAACCATGGGATGGTCTGGGCAATATAGAGCCGCAGATAGGTGGTCCTGACATCCAACTCGATACCGAACCGCTGCTTGAGCCGCTGTTGCAGCAGCGGCGCGCCGAAGTCTTGCGGCGATTTCAGGTTGGCCATCGCCTGGTCGACCTGCTGTTGTGCGCGCCAGGCGCTATTGACCCGGGTTTTCAGGGTGTCGTGGTCCTGGGCGGAGGCGCTTTTGTACCAGGCCGGGATGACTGGCTGCACGTTGCTCAGTGCGGCGCGCTTGGCGGCGGAGGTGGCGGGCAGCCAGGCGGGCACGGCGTGCTCGAGGATATCCATGTGCAGGTCGCGATAGGTCGACAGGTCTGCGAGTTGGAGGGGCGGGGTGGGTTGAGTCACAGGGAAACGCCTTTGCATGATGAACAGGCGTATCAGCAAAACAACATCGGGCGGCCGACGGGGGGTAGATAGATAGCAGGCCGCCAGCCAAGTTATGGCTATCCTGCTTGACCACCTGCCGTTGCGACCCGCGAGCGTTTAAACTGCGCCATTGCGATGCTATTTGTCGCATTGGCGTAAACCCGCCAAAATCGCGGGTTGGCGCTATAAGAAGTTGTCGCTTGGCGGCAAGGCCGCACTGAAAACTGTCCTTACAATCCCTGCATCGCCCGCCAGTTCCAGGCAGGCGTTCCTCTTCAGGAGACTCCGATGTCCGTTGAGCAAGCCCCGGTGCAACGTGCCGATTTCGACCAGGTCATGGTGCCCAACTACGCACCTGCCGCATTCATCCCCGTGCGCGGCGCAGGTTCGCGCGTGTGGGACCAGGCGGGTCGCGAGCTGATCGACTTTGCCGGCGGCATCGCGGTCAACGTGTTGGGCCATGCCCACCCGGTACTGGTCGGTGCCTTGACCGAACAGGCCAACAAGCTGTGGCACGTTTCCAACGTCTTCACCAATGAGCCGGCCCTGCGCCTGGCCCACAAGCTGATCGACGCCACCGGCAAAAATAAAAAGCTGCGCTGGAACCCGTTCGGGCAATTGTCCGAGCATGTCGATTGCTCAGGCCACCCCACGCGCTTTCGCTACGACGAGCGCGGCTATTTGCAGGTCAT
>NZ_JAKNRV010000564.1:0-2264 GCF_023072625.1 Pseudomonas emilianonis | reverse complement strand
TTCTGGCGCCTGGCGATCCAGCCCGGCAAGCCCCTGGCGTTTGGCGAAGTCGCGGGCAAACCGTGGATCGGCCTGCCCGGCAACCCGTCCGCCGCGCTGATCACCACGTTGGTGGTGGTGCGCCCGTTCCTGTTGCGCGCCCAGGGTGTCGAGCGCGTATTGCCGGTGCCGATCCAGGTGCCGGCCGGGTTTGAATGGTCCACCCCCAACAAGCGCCGCCAGTACCTGCGCGCGCGCTTGAGCCCGGGTGTGGATGGGCAATTGCGCGCCGTCCTGCACCCCCAGCAAAGCTCGGCAATGCTCACCGCCGCCTGCTGGGCCGATGGCCTGGTGATCGTCGAGCCCGAGCAACTGCTGCTCAAGGACGCACCGGTGCCTTTCCTGTCTTTCGCCGAGTTTCAATGAGGAGTCTCCATGCAACTGGTCTGCCCGGCAGGCAACCTGCCTGCGCTGAAAGCCGCGGTGCGCCAAGGCGCCGATGCGGTGTATGTCGGTTTTCGCGATGACACCAATGCCCGGCATTTCGCTGGGCTGAACATGGACGACAAACAGTTCGACGCCGCCGTCTCCCATATCCGCCAGCACCAGCGCAAGCTGTATGTGGCGGTCAACACCTACCCGCAACCGAAGATCTGGTCACGCTGGCAGCGCGCCGTCGACCGCGCGGCCGATCATGGCGTGGATGCGCTGATCGCCGGCGACCCCGGTGTGCTCGGTTACGCCGCTGCGCGCCATCCGCAAATGGCGTTGCACTTGTCGGTGCAGGGCTCGGCCACCCATGCGGCGGCGTTGAAGTTCTACGTCGAACGTTATGGCATTCTTCGCGCGGTGCTGCCTCGGGTGCTGTCCCTCGCCCAAGTGCGGCAGGTGGCGGCGAGCAATGTGGTGCCGATCGAAGTGTTCGGCTTCGGCAGCCTGTGCATCATGGCCGAAGGGCGTTGCCACTTGTCGTCGTATATCACCGGCGAGTCGCCCAACCTGTGCGGAGTGTGTTCGCCGGCCAAGGCGGTGCGCTGGAGCGACGACGCCGATGGTCTCAGCGCACGCCTCAGTGAAGTGCTGATCGACCGCTACACCCCGGAGGAACCGGCCGGCTACCCGACCTTGTGCAAAGGCCGTTTCCTGGTCGGCGGCAAGCGCTTCCACGCCCTGGAAGAACCGACCAGCCTCGACACCCTGGACCTGTTGCCCGAACTCAGCGCCATTGGCGTGGCAGCGGTGAAGATCGAAGGCCGGCAACGCAGCCCGGCCTATGTGGAACAAGTCACCCGAGTCTGGCGTGCCGCCCTCGACGCCCACCGCAGCGCCCCGGCCAATTTTGTGGTCAGGGACCAGTGGCGCCAGGTGCTGGCCGGACTTTCCGAAGGCAGCCAGACCACCCTGGGTGCTTACCATCGCGCATGGCAGTGAGGAATTACAGATGAAACTCAGCCTGGGACCGGTGCTGTTTTATTGGGATAAGGAACACCTGGGGCGCTTCTATTCAGACATGGCCGGCTTGCCCCTGGACGTGATTTACCTGGGGGAAACCGTGTGCTCGAAACGCCGCGCGTTTTCGCTGGATCAATGGTTGGGCCTAGGCCGCGAGTTGCAGTCGTGCAGCCCGGCGCAGATCGTGCTGTCGAGCCTGACCTTGATCGAAGCCGCCTCCGAGCTGTCGAGCCTGCGCCGCCTGTGCGACAACGGCGAGGTGCTGGTCGAGGCCAACGACATGGGCGCGGTGCAGTTGCTGATCGAGCGCAAGCTGCCCTTTGTCGGTGGCCCGGCGCTCAACCTGTACAACGGCCACGCCCTGGTGCAATTGCTCGATGCGGGCATGCAGCGTTGGGTGCCGCCGGTGGAGTGCTCGCAAAGCCTGATCGCCGATGTATTGGAGCAGGTGCGCGAACTCGGCCGGCCGCTGCCCGAAGTGGAAATCTTCGCCTACGGGCATTTGCCGCTGGCGTACTCGGCCCGTTGCTTCACCGCCCGGGCGGAAAACCGGCCCAAGGACGATTGCCAGTTCTGTTGCATCAACTACCCCGATGGCATGGCCCTGACCAGCCAGGAAGGGCAGCCGCTGTTCACCTTGAACGGGATTCAGACGATGTCGGCCGATGTCACCAACTTGCTCGCCGATTACCCCGGCCTGGTCGCGTGTGGCGCTGACCTGTTGCGCCTGAGCCCACGGGCTGAGGGCATGGTCGGCGTGGTCCAGGCTTTCGATCAGGTGCGCCAGGGCGCGATGCCGCCGTTGTGCGTCGACGGCTGCAACGGCTACTGGC
>NZ_JAKNRV010000563.1:0-2271 GCF_023072625.1 Pseudomonas emilianonis | reverse complement strand
GGTTATTCTTGCCAGGTGCGCCAAGCCATCGATGCGATCGCCGACGCGCGCCGCGAGGAAGTCGACTGGGTGCTCAGCGACAAGCCCGCCGATATCGACACCCGCCTGAGCCCGGACCAGCTCCGCGACAGACTGACCGAACGTTACTTTCAGGACTACGCCAGCGCCTGGCTGGATCTGCTCAACAGCCTGCGCTGGCAGCAGGCCGCAAGCCTCGATGAGTCAATCGACCAATTGACGCTGATGAGCGACGTGCGCCAATCGCCCTTGATCGCGCTGCTGAACAGCGTGGCCTACCAGGCGCGGGCAGGCAGCCGAACCCAGGCCCTGGCCGACTCGTTGATACAGTCCGGGCAAAAGCTGATCGGTCAGGACAATGCCCCGGCGATCGAGCCGTTCGTCCACGCATCCAAGGGGCCACTGGATGCAACCTTCGGCCCGTTATTGGCTCTGCTGGACAAGAATAACCATGATGGCCTCACTCTCCAGTCCTTCCTCACCCGCGTGACACGGGTGCGTTTGAAACTGCAGCAAATCAACACTGCGCCCGACCCGCTGGAAATGACCCAGGCCCTGGCGCAAACGGTGTTTCAAGGCCGCAGTATCGACCTCCCCGACACCCAATCCTACGGCAGCCTGCTGGCCGCCAGCCTGGGCGCGGAGTGGGGCGGGGCGGCGCAGACGCTGTTCGTGCAGCCATTGGAACAGGCCTGGCAACGCGTCTTGCAACCGTCCGCCGCCGGTCTCAATAGCCAGTGGCAGCGCTCGATCGTCAGCCATTGGAACGCTGCTTTCGCCAGCCGCTATCCCTTTGCGGCCACCACCAGCGACGCCTCGTTGCCGATGTTGGGGCAAATGATCCGCGCGGATTCCGGGCGTATCGCACAGTTTCTACAGCAGCAATTGAGCGGCGTGCTGCGCAAGGACGGCAGCCGTTGGGTAGCCGATCCACGCCACAGCCAGGGCCTGCGTTTCAACCCGCAGTTTCTGAGCGCCATCAATCAACTGAGCGACCTGGCCGATGTGCTCTACACCGACGGCGGCATGGGGCTGAGCTTTGAACTGCAAGGCAAACCCGTGCGCGATGTGGTGCAAACCACCTTCATCCTCAACGGCGACCGGCACCAGTACTTCAACCAGAAAGAAAGCTGGCAGCGTTTCAACTGGCCGGGCCGCAGCGACTATCCCGGCGTGAGCCTCAGCTGGACCAGCGTGCACGCCGGCGAGCGGTTATTTGGCGACTACCCCGGCACCTGGGGCCTGATCCGTTTGCTGGAAAAAGCCCAGGTCACGCCGTTGGACGACGGTGACAGCCGCTACCGCCTGGCACTCAAGGCGCCTGACGGCTTGAACCTGACGTGGCACCTGCGCACCGAATTGGATGCGGGACCATTGGCGTTGCTCAAGCTGCGCAGCTTCACGTTGCCGCCACAGATATTCCTCAACGAGGGCTGAGCCATGGAGTCGGTGAGGCGGCTCCTTGCAGGTTAGGGCGCGCCCGGCACATTCGGCCAAAGATCCGCCACCAGAAACAGCCGCTCAGCTTCCTCCCAATCCTCGCCGTTCTGAACCAGCCGCACGAGCAACTGAGCCGGAGCCATTGGCGCCAGGTCCGCCAGCCATCGCTGCATCTGTTCTTCGCTCCACACCGCTTCTGCGAGGTAATGCGCGGGCGCCAGCCACGCATGCCGGGGCAGGGGCTGCCAGCGACCGGGCGCACTGGCGCTGACAAAGTCCCGCCAATCACGCTGATGCAGCCAGCGTCCACGCAAATGCTCTGGGTGAGCGCCGTGGGGCGGTTCAGCCTCGCCAGGCCAGGGATAGAGCAAGTAGCCGCCGAGCCACAAGTGCGCATCGAACTGCTCGATGCCCAGCGCCGCCAACGCCTCGTGGCTCTCCGGTCGTGCCGAAATCGGCAACTGATGCTGGGCCAGGTGCGCCAGCTTGCGATCCAGCCGATCATGACAACCCGGCCCCAGCCACCGTGCGGTGTCCTGGCCGTTGCCGTCCTGCGGGCCGAGGTAGAGTTTGATCGCCAGTTCCAAGTGATGCACGCCATCGCCGTCGCGCAGCAGCATGTCCAATTCACCCAGGGTATGCCCGGCGCGGCGGATCGGCAGGTTGGCGGCCAACAGTTCCACGCCCGGCGCTGTGGACCTGCACCGCGTATGGATTGAAGGGTTGCTGCGCGAGTACTACGACCCGATGTACGCCTTCCAGCGTGAAAGCAAAGGCGCGCGCATCGAGTTTGTCGGGGAGCAGGCAGCGGTG
>NZ_JAKNRV010000562.1:0-2273 GCF_023072625.1 Pseudomonas emilianonis | reverse complement strand
GTAGAGATATACTTTTTCGACTTTGGCATCGGGTCGCATCATGACGGCGGGGCTCCAGAAAGAAATCGGGAGCACAGCATCCGGGATCAGCTAAGCGCTTTGAATGTGGGGTTTATGGAGCGCTTACCGTTGATCTCCCTGAACCGTTTGGAATGATTCAAGGTGTTGCAGAAAGTATGCCATTAGTGCGAATTAGGGTTTAACGCTAAAAAGTTGTCATCACGCGCCCTTGAAAAGTGCCGGTTTATCTTGAGGCGGACTAAAATGGTGCTCAAGAACTAGTGTATTACTCGGTCCCCTGCGGTAATACCATGCCCGTTATTTTGGGTGCGGCTATATAGTCCCTGTAAGAGTATTGAGGTCCGCTGATTGGCCGGCACCGGAGAGATTTAAATTGTGGAGCATCCGCAATAGTTATTTTTCGAGAAAGGGGCTGCCAGCTTTAGTGCGGCGAGTAGTAGTGCTACTACTCACCGTGCCGAATCGAGGATTTATGGCTTACCCATTACAGACATATAAAATAAGCATCGCTGATGGTCGCAGAGCCGATGGCTTCGTTGACCTGGATAATAACGTCAGCGGCAGCAGGCCTTTTTGTCGTGGCCAATTGAATGCGTTGTTCTCCGGCCGCGTAGTTCCGAATCTCTATCGCCTCCTTTTCTCCCGACTTGACGACCATTTGAATACGGGTCGGCATTGGCGTATCAATCGTGCCGGCAAAGGCAACGCCACGGTTATCCTGGCAAGCATTTTTGGCGATGACGACGGAACCGTCGACCATTTGGTAATCGGACCCTGCAATTTTCTGGGGGGCAGAAGGGTTGACCTGCATCACAAAGCCGGGGATAAGCGAGGTTCTTGGCAGGATCGGTATAAGAGTGTCCTCATGCTGTGCAAGTTTTGCATAGTATTGAAAGTGCCTGGAGTCCTGATGGGGCAAGCGCTGGGAACTGGCGAAAATCAGTGCGAGTGCGATGCACGCTACCGTACTGGCTCGACGCTTATTCATGAAGATGAAGTTGGCGATTGCGAGCAGGGCATAGGGCACCACAAAGTATCTGGAACCGTCACTGTAGGGCGAGAAGTTTTCAATGCTGCTTTTCATCGCGTAAATAGCAGGTACGAAAACGATGACGGCGCACGCTAAAAGCGCTTTGTAGCGCGCATCCGCTTTTCTGAAAGCCACTATCGTTGCAAGCCAGAACACGATCGCCGCGATGCATGTAAATGTGTTCGGTTTTCCAAACAGGAAAAGTCTCATGCTCAAGTCGGCCCAATGATCCATGTCCCAGCCCGCAGGATTGGACGGCCTGGGATTTGCCAGCAGGCAGGCGGCTTGAACTATTGCGCCAATCAACATTGCCGCCACAACAGAATATCTTTTTGTTTGTACGCTGCGTATCAGGCAAATCGGTATGAAAAGAACGCAGAACGGGCCCGTCAGCGACAATAGAAGAACCAGGGGTATGGTTTTCACTCCGAATTTATCCGGCGTGCAGGCCATGATTGCCAATGAAATAGCCAGCCACCATTGAGCATTGGTCAGGCTTAAAAATGTTTCCCCGCTGTGGGGCATGAACAATAATGTCAGAGGGATTAAAAATGCGAGTTTCTGACTGTTTTTAGAGTCGTCAAGTGAAGTCTTGATTGTCCATCTGATTAACAGGATAGAGATGAACCAGCCCGTAAAGAAAATATAAGGCGTCGTTGAAGGCGTAAATAAAGCGGCGATCAGTGCTATCAGGCGTGGGTAGATGTGGAGGTAGCCAGCATAAGGCTCGATTAAACTTTTTATCCCATCAAAGTTCGCGCCATTAAAGAATATCAAGCCATCTTCGGCCCACAGTGAGTTTTGAATGAAGCCTGTGGTGCGATAACGGATTGCCAAGGCGATGAGCGTTACGATTATAAATAATAATGTGGTATCCCCAGCAAACCTGAGTTTTTTCGTGCCCATGCCTAGACGCCTCCTTTGCTGAAAAATTACGGATTGTACAGGCAAGGTCGAAGGGCGTGATCAAGAAATTTTGCTTGACGCGTAAACCGCTGGAGTGTCGATGCGCCTTCCGAACATTGGTTAATGTTTGGATATAGCAGGGCGGTGAAAACGTGACTGAGTTGACTGGTGGACTGAGCGGTTAATTCATTGTAAGCGCTCCATAAACCCCACCGACGTCAAGATGGGTGGCACGCTTAGCTAGCGCGACACCGGCGAGCAGTTCCACGGCAACAGCGCTTCGTAATCTTCAACCGAGGTCGCCAGTGGCAACCGT
>NZ_JAKNRV010000561.1:0-2282 GCF_023072625.1 Pseudomonas emilianonis | reverse complement strand
CTCGACGTATGCGGCCTCGCCGCGCATTCACAAACCGGCAGTGCAAGCCCGCGTGGCGGCGATCACTGCCCAGGACAGCCAGCGCCAGTCGCGGTTTGCGCAGCGTATTGAGAAACAACGTGCTGGCCTCAAGTTGCCGCCGTTCCCGACCACCACCATCGGTTCGTTCCCACAAACCGCGTCGATCCGCCTGGCGCGTCAGTCCTACAAACAAGGCAAGTTGAGCGAAGCCGAATACGTCGAGGCGATGCACAGCGAGATTCGTCACGCCGTTGAGGTGCAGGAAAACCTCGGCCTGGACGTGCTGGTGCATGGTGAAGCCGAGCGTAATGACATGGTCGAATACTTTGCCGAGCAATTGGACGGCTACGCGTTCACGCGCTTTGGCTGGGTCCAGAGCTACGGTTCACGCTGTGTGAAACCGGCGGTGATTTTCGGCGACCTGAGCCGCCCGCAGGCGATGACGGTGGATTGGATACGCTACGCCCAAGGCCTCACCCGCAAGGTGATGAAGGGCATGCTGACCGGCCCGGTGACCATGCTGATGTGGTCCTTCCCGCGTGAAGACGTGAGCCGCGAAGTTCAGGCACGTCAACTTGCCCTTGCAATCCGTGACGAAGTGGTCGACCTGGAAGCCGCCGGCATCCAGATCGTACAGATCGATGAAGCTGCGTTCCGTGAAGGCTTGCCGTTGCGCCAGGCGCAATGGCAGCACTATCTGGACTGGGCCACCGAAGCATTCCGCCTGTGCGCTTGCGGCGTGCGTGACGAAACCCAGATCCATACGCACATGTGCTACAGCGAGTTCAACGATGTGATCGAGTCCATCGCGGCGATGGATGCCGACGTGATCACCATCGAGACGTCACGCTCGGACATGGAGTTGCTGGACGCGTTCGAAGCCTTTGCCTACCCGAACGACATCGGCCCGGGCGTCTACGACATCCACTCGCCACGGGTGCCGGACGCGTCGGAAATGGCCAACCTGCTGCGCAAGGCGGCCAAACGGATTCCGGCCGAGCGCTTGTGGGTGAACCCGGACTGCGGTTTGAAAACGCGTGGCTGGCCGGAGACTGAAGCGGCGTTGATCCATATGGTCACGGCAGCGCGTCAACTGCGCGCCGAGCTGGCGTAATACATTTCACAGAAATGCGGGCGCGGACTTGCTCCCTCCCGCATCCGGAGCGGCGACGGGTCACAGGTATTTGAGCCACGCCATATCCCGCCGCCGTGCTTTCAACCCGGCAAACCAGCGCACTGGCCAATACAGTGCAATGGGTAATAGCAGCGCCACCCACCAAATCGCACCAACACTGTCGAAACCGAAGTAGTCGCCGTGGTTGAGGCCGAACAGCGCCACACACGCGACGTACAGGATTTTCAGCACATACAGATGCAGCAGATAAAAGAACATCGGTGCTGCGCCAAATACCGCGAGCAAGCCGATCCAACGTCGCTGCCCCGCGCGCTCAAGCGCCAGCAGCAATAACAGTCCAATGCCCAGCGTCAACGCGAGAAACAACAGCGAAGGCGGATACTTGGTGACATTGAAAAAGCTCATCAGCGTCGACAGACTGCTGTCATACATCTGCCAAGGCTTCTCGCCATACCCATTGGCGGCCCGCAACAACACGAACCCGACCAACGCACCGAGCCCCGCCCGCGACAGGTAGCGCTGACGCAGGGTCGGCGCCATGGCATTGGCAAACCACGGGCCCAGGCCGTAACCCAGCGCGATTACACCGATCCACGGCAGCACCGGGTACGTGGTGCGCAATCGCAGGTTATCGGACGCCTCGATCCAGCTACGTTCATGCAGGATCGCCCATGCACTCTGCTGCGCCGACCCCGCCGCGAAATGCACGGCATCCAGCAGGTTATGCAAGGCCATGATCACCAGTGCCAACGTGATCAGCAGCGGGCGCGGTAACCAGACCAGCGCGGCGAGGGCGATCATGCTCAGGCCAATCGCCCAGATCACCTGTAGATAGATGACGCTGGGCGGCAGTTGGAAGGTCCAGGCGAAGTTGACCAGGCTAAACTCCAGCACAATCAAGAACAGCCCGCGCTTGAACAGAAAGGCCGACACATCGCGACGGCCCTGATACTTTTGGCCGTACAACCAGGCGGACAGCCCGGTGAGCAACACGAACACCGGCGCGCACACGTGGGCGAGGGTGCGGCTGATAAACAGCGCTGGCTCGATGCTGTCGATACTCATCGGGTCGCTGACCTGACGGTGCAGCAGGAAGGTCTCGCGCACGTGGTCGAGCAGCATGATG
>NZ_JAKNRV010000560.1:0-2293 GCF_023072625.1 Pseudomonas emilianonis | reverse complement strand
GCTCTTCCGATTTGCATCAGGGTCGTCTCTTGTTTTTATTGGTGGGTGCGAATCAGATCTTCGGTGGCGCTGTTGCAGGCGCATGTCAGCCAATACGGCGCCTTCGATGTGGTGGTACATAACGCCGGGATCACCCGCGACAAGACCATCGCCAAGATGACCGAAGCGGCGTGGCGCAGTGTGTTGGCGGTCAACCTGGACGCGCCGTTGCAACTGAGTAACGCGCTGCTGGAAGGCCAGGGCTTGAACCCCGGTGGGCGCATCGTGTGCGTGTCGTCGATTTCCGGCATCGCCGGCAACCTCGGGCAAAGCAACTACGCCACGTCCAAAGCCGGTGTCATCGGCCTGGTGCAAGGCCTGGCACCGCAGGCGGCGGCGCAACAGGTCACGGTCAATGCGGTGGCGCCCGGGTTTATCGAAACCCAGATGACCGCAAAAATCCCGTTGCTGATCCGTGAAGCGGGGCGGCGCATGAACTCCCTGTCCCAAGGCGGGCAGCCAATCGACGTGGCCGAAACCATCGCGTGGCTGGCCCATCCCGCCTCGGGTGGGGTCAATGGCCAGGTGGTGCGGGTCTGCGGCCAAAGCCTGCTGGGAGCCTGAACCATGCACGACATGACCCAGATCATCGACCCGCTACCGTCGCGCACCCAATTGCTGCTGGACAGCGTGCGCGCCCTGCGCAAACCCAAGCTCGACGGCGCGCCTGAGTTGCCCAAGGCGCGCCTGGTACGTTCGGCGGTGGCGTTGTCGGCCGCCGATATCGCCACCTATGGCCGCGCCTGTGGTTTTCGGCGTGAGCAGGGCGTGCCGCTGTCCTATCCCCACGTGCTGGCGTTCCCGTTGCACCTGATGTTGTTGACCCGGCCGAGCTTCCCATACCCGGCCAGCGGCATGGTCCACCTGGCCAACCGTATTCGTCAGCAGCAGCGCTTGCACGAAGGCCAGGCGTTGCGCCTGGAAGTGTTTTGCGAACGCTGGGTCGCCCACCCCAAAGGGCAGGCCTTGAGCATCGCGACCCGCGCCTACAGTGCCGGCGCCCTGGTGTGGGAAAGCGACAGCCTGTACCTGCGCCGGGAGATTAAAAATCCCCTGGGGGAGCCTTGGAATGACGGACTGCCGTTACAGCAAGAGGGCCTGTTGCGCACCCAGCGCTGGGTGCTGCCGGCGGACTTGGGGCGGCGTTTCGCCGCTGTTTCGGGGGATTTCAACCCGATCCACACTTCGCTGATCGGCGCGAAACTGTTTGGCTTTCGCCGCGCCATCGCCCATGGCATGTGGACCCTGGGCCGCGCGTTGGCCGCCCAGCAGCCACCCGGCGGCCTGGACCAGGCCGAAGCCCATTGCGACTTCAAGCTGCCGATCTTCCTGCCCGGCCAGGTTGCCCTGTGGAATCGCCCGGTAACCGGCCCGCGCCGTGAATTTGAAGTGCGCAATGTTGCCGGGGATAGGCCCCATATGCGCGGGTTGTTCATCTGGAATGAGAGCCTTAAATGAGTGACTACAGCTTCAACCCGGCCCCGACTCGCCGCGTGGCGATCATCGGCGGCAACCGTATTCCGTTTGCCCGTTCCAACACGGTGTATGCCCACGACAGTAATCAGGATTTGCTGGTGGCGGCGCTGCAAGGCCTGGTCGACCGCTACAACCTGCACGGCCAGCGCCTGGGTGAGTTTGCCGCGGGCGCTGTGATCAAGCACTCGCGGGATTTCAACCTGGCGCGTGAGTCGCTGTTATCGACCACGCTGTCCCCGCAAACCCCGGCCTACGACCTGCAACAAGCCTGCGGCACCGGCTTGGAAGCGGCCTTGCTGGTGGCGAATAAAATCGCCCTCGGCCAGATCGAGGTGGGCGTCGCCGGCGGTGCCGACACCACGTCCGACGCTCCCATCGGCATCAATGAAGCGCTGCGCCGCACCTTGCTTGCGGCCAATCGCGCCAAGGCCCTGGGCGACAAGGTCAAGGCGCTGCTGAAGGTGCGTCCGTCGATGTTCTTCAAGCCGCTGCTGCCGCGCAATGGCGAGCCGCGCACCGGCCTGTCCATGGGCGAGCACTGCGAAGAAATGGCCAGGCGCTGGCAGATCAAGCGCCTGGCCCAGGACGAGTTGACCCTCACCAGCCACCAACGCCTGGACGCGGCCTACCGGCGCGGCTTTTTCGACGACCTGATCAGCCCCCATCGCGACCTGGCCCGCGACAACAACCTGCGCGCCGACACCAGCCTGGAAAAACTCGCTGGCCTGGCCCCGGCTTACGATCGGCAACATGGCACGCTCACGGCGGGCAATTCCAC
>NZ_JAKNRV010000055.1:0-21506 GCF_023072625.1 Pseudomonas emilianonis | reverse complement strand
CGGTGGTGCTGGGCCGTGACATCGGGCGTCCGGGCCAGACCCTGCGCGTGACCACGCTGGGGCAACTGACCCCGGAACAGGTGGACATGCGCACCATGGTGCTGATCGGCTCGTCCACCACCTGCGTGTTCCCGCGTGCGGGCGGCGGTGAGTGGGTGTACACGCCGCGTTGGTACGGAGAAAAACCGGCCTCCTGAAAACCGCCGCGCAACCGCCGGAAAGCTCCGAATGACGCTGGGTGAACGCCTACCGTCATTCGGGGCTTTTTCTTTTTTTGCCGATGAAATACGCACGTGTCCACGGGGCACCCAACGAATGCTGGGCAGCGCCGTGCGGGCGCTGTCGGCAAGG
Source organism: Pseudomonas emilianonis (assembly GCF_023072625.1). Classification (NCBI taxonomy): domain Bacteria; kingdom Pseudomonadati; phylum Pseudomonadota; class Gammaproteobacteria; order Pseudomonadales; family Pseudomonadaceae; genus Pseudomonas; species Pseudomonas emilianonis. Next base: position 21,155 of record NZ_JAKNRV010000055.1, on the reverse strand, counting down.
CATGTTTGTCGTGTGGAAAGCCCGCCAGCGCCTGGACTAGTGTGGACACACGCCCCATGTGGGGTGCTTGTGGAGAACTGAAAATGGAGCGACATCACAGAAGGATCAACAGCACCAAACGGCGCAAATTGATTGCGGCCTATAAGCTGCCGGGTGCGCCGGGGACGCACGCTGTGTTACCGCTGGATACCGAGGACGACTGCAACGCGGCAGTGGTCAACAATGGCGTGATCTCGTTCGCCGATGGCCTGAGCGGCCTGAACCGCGAATACATCCGCAAAAGTTATCTGTTGGCCAGCAGCTACGTGAGCGATGTCTTGAAAGTCCGGCGCGGCACGGAGGATTGGTACGACGAATTTATCAAGGTGATGATCAGCCTGGGCTGGCTGCCGGTGCGTAGCCGTTTCGAGCGGGTCTCAAGCGCCGGCAAGGGCCTGACGGTGCAACTGGCGGCGCTGAATATCATCGCGACCCTGCTGGCCTCGACCTCATTGGCCGGGCCACTGCTGGCGGCATTACCGAAACTGGCTGCCGATGCGCTGGACGCCTTGAAGCAGATGCCCGCGTCGTTCGAGCTGTTCAAGCGCAACAGCACGGTGCATCAGGGCGGCGATTTTGGCCTGGCCTCCTGCGCCGAAACCGACGGCGAAGTCATGATGGTGCTGGTGACCTACAGCTCCCATGGCGTCAGCAAACAGGTGGGGCTGCCCTTTCTTGAGTGGGACAGTTCCTCGTTCGAGGCCTTCAGCGGGCAAACCTGCCTGGTGCTGAATACCTCGGTGGTCAACGAAAAAACCATCCAGTTGATGCGTGAGAGTGCGGGCGACAAGGTGCAACTGGCGATCGCCAAATACCGGATCTAAGGCACCAGGTAGCCGCGCACCCCGGTAAAGATAATTTGTGCGGCCAAGGCGCACACGAACAAGCCCATTAACCGACTGACAATTTGCAAGCCCTGGTCACCGAGAATCCGTTCGATACGGTTGGACAAATACAGCACCACACCCACCGTAAAGCTGGCCAGGGCGATGCTGAGGATGGCGGTGAGCTTGTCATCCCAATGCGGCTGGCTGACGCCCATCACCAGCAGTGCCCCGATGGTGCCGGGGCCGACGGTGAGGGGGATGGTCAGCGGGACGATGGTCACGTCCTGCTGCACGTTATCGGTCTGCACCGCCGACTTGCCCTGGGCCATGCCCAGGGCCGAGATAAACAGCACGCTACCGGCGCCGATGCGGAAGGCGTCCACGGTGATGCCGAACACACTGAAAATCACCCGGCCGAACAGGTAGAGCAAGACGCTCGACACCAGGGTCGCCAGCGCCACTTTCCAGGCCAGGCGTCGCCGTTCTTTGCTGGAGTAGCCGCGGGTCAGGCTGATAAAACAGGACAACACGAAGAACGGGCTGTAGAGCACCAGCATCTTCAGGTAAACGCTGAATAACACGTGGAGCATGGGGGTGGCTCGCGACAGAAGGAGATTGGCGGAGTCTATCAGGCGACAGAGCACAAATGTGGGAGGGGGCAGGCCCCTCCCACATAGGATCTGTGGTGTTCATCCATTGTGTGGCAGACGCAGGTTCAGTGTGGGAGGGGGCAAGCCCCCCCCACACTGAGCCTGCGTTTGACGTTAAGAGGGCGCGTGCTCCGGCTGTGGCTGGCGCTGCGCCACCCAGTATTCCACCAGTTCGCGCAATTGCGACAACTCCACCGGTTTGGCCATGTGCCCGTCCATCCCGGCCTGGCGTGCGCGCTCTTTGTGTTCCGAGAGGATGTGTGCAGTGAGCGCCACCACCGGCGTGCGAATGCGCTGGTGGCTGACTTCCCAGGCCCGTAGCTGCTGGGTCGCGGAGAAGCCATCGAGGATCGGCATTTCACAGTCCATCAACACCAGGTCGTAGCGCTGGGCTTTCATCGCCAGCAGGGCTTCTTCGCCGTTGCTCGCGGTGTCCGGGTTGAGGTTGAGCTTGCCGAGCATGCCGCGGATGACTTTGGTGGAGATGCTGTTGTCTTCGGCCACCAGGATGCGGAAGTCGCTGGGCACGGTGATGGGCGCCGGGATGTTGAGGGGCGCGCGTGGCTGCCCGCCGCCTTTGCTGCGCTGGGTCAGTTCGTCGGCCAGGGTGGTCTTGAGGGTGTAGCCGGCCACCGGCTTGGCGAGGATGCGCTTGATCCCGCAATTGCGCGCAATGATCTTGCTCGGCGCGTTACTGATGCCGGTGAGCATGATCAGCAGGATATCGTGGTTAAGGCTTGGGTCTTCCTTGATCTTTGCCGCCAGTTGCATGCCGGTCATGCCGGGCATGTTCTGGTCCAGCAGCACCACGTCGAAGTAATCACGCAGGTGCGCCTTGGTGCGCAACAACGCCAGGGCTTCCTTGCCCGACGGCACGGCGCTGACGTTGAGGCCCCACGCGGTGCATTGCTGCACCAGCACTTTGCGGCAGGTGTCGTTGTCGTCCACCACCAGCACCCGCGCACCCTTGAGCGGGCCGTCAAGGTCGGAGGTCGGGTGTTCCAGGCGTTCCGGGTCCAGCGGCAGGGTCAGCCACAGGGTGCTGCCCTGTTGCGCGCCGCTCTTGATGCCGAATTCGCCGTTCATCAACAGGATCAACTGGCGGGCGATGACCAGGCCCAGGTGACCGCTCAAGCGGGTGGCCGAGAGGAAGTTCTTGCTGTGCAGTTCGCTGTGCAGCAATGCATCGCGTTCGGCGGCTTCCATCGGCAGGCCGCTGTCCTGCACGGCAATGCGCAGGCGCGGCTTGGTGCTGCGCTCGTCGAGGGCGACAACGATCAACACTTCGCCTTCGTCGGTTTTCTGCAGGGCGTTTTCCAGCAGGCTCAACATCGCCTGGCGCAGGCGCGTCGGGTCGCCGCTGATCACCCGCGGCACCTGAGGCTGGATAAAGCTGATCAGCTCGACGTTCTGCTGCTCGGCCTTGGCGCGGAAGATGCTCAGGCAATCTTCGATCAGCGCATTGAGGTCGAATTGCACGTCGTCCAATTCGATCTGGCCGGATTCCAGCTTGGAGATATCGAGGATTTCGTTGATCAGTGTGAGCAGTTCGTTACCGGCGCTGTGGATTGTCTGCACATAGTCGCGCTGCTTCACCGACAACGGCGTGCCCAGTAGCAGCTCGGTCATGCCCAGCACGCCGTTCATGGGCGTGCGGATTTCGTGGCTGATCTTCGCCAGGAACTCGGCCTTGGCGGCGATTTCGGCGTTGCTGGCCGCCAGCTCACGGCTGAGGTTGAAGCGTGCTTCGACAAGGGCGCGTTGGCGCTCGCCCAGGGCCAGGCTCATCAGCAGGCCGCTGAGGCAGATAAAGCCGAGCAGGGTAATGATCAAGCCTTGCGGCGCCAGCAGCGTGAGGCCAAGCAGGGCAGGCAGGATGATCAGTATGCCGATGTTGAACACCACCATCCCCGCCACGAACAACCGCGCCGGCCGGTAGCCTTGTTGCCAGTGATACGCCGAGACAAACAACATGCTCAGGCCGGCCAGGGCCACCAGGGCGTAGGTGATGATGTTCAGCGGCAAGGTGTTGACGAACAACAGCAACAGGCCGCACAGCACGATCAGCAGAATGTCGGCCATCAACAGTTTGTTCAGCGGGTGCGGGCCAAGGGGCATGAAGAAGCGATAGGCAAACATCAGCCCGCACGGCGCGGTCAGCAGCAGCGCGAGGTAGGCGCCCGGCGTCTGGATCGCGTGCCAATTTTTCAGCCATGGCCCCAGCAGGTTGAGCAGCAACGCCAGGCTGAGCATCAACAGCAATTCGCTGGCCGCCAGCCACAGGCTGCTGCGTGAGCGGTGGTAGGCAAAGCGGGAGAGGTTGTGCAGGATCAGCATCAGCAGGCAGCCGAACAGCAGGCCGTAGATCAGCGTCTGGGTCTGGTCGGCGGCGGCAAGTACGGCCGGCTCCAGGGTGATATAGGGGCGCAGTTCGTGTTCCGAGACCAGGCGCAGGTAGACATCAAGAGGCTTCGGGCTCTGGGGCATCGGCAGCATGAAGTCGCTGCTGGGTAGCGGTCGCTCGGATTGGGGCTGGCGGGTGCCGGTGGTTTGCTGTTCCACCAGGGTGTCGCCATCCAGCACATAGAGGCTCAGGTGGGAAACGTCCGGGGCGAATACCCGCAGCACTTGCTCGTGCTGGCCGGGTTGCAGCTTGAAACGTACCCACAACGCACCGTCCGGCTCGGCGGCGGTGATCCGGTCCAGTTCGGTGGGGCTGAATTGGTTGGTGTAGCGCGGGGAACGAATGTCGCTCAGTTGCAGGTCGGCTTGTTCATCAAGCAATACTGCCCAGCCACTGCCTTGCGCGGCGGCCTGGGCCGGGAGCAAACAGAGCAATGTCAGCAGACTGAGAGTGAAACCTATGGCGATCCTGAGCCAGCGCACGGCGAAATCCCTTCGTAGGTTGATGCACGGGTTAACTATGCGCGGGGTGACCTGAGTACGGCAAGGGCCAGAGGCCCTCACCTAGCTGAACGGATAGCGACTTAATGCGTCTCGCCACGTTCACGGGCAATCGCGCGATAGCCGATGTCTTTGCGGTAGAAGCAGCCTTTCCAGCTGATTTTTGCGGCCAGCTTGTAGGCCTGTTGCTGCGCGGCGTCGACACTGGCGCCCATCGCCGTGGCACACAGCACGCGGCCACCTGCGGTTACGACCTTGCCGTCCTGGAGCGCGGTGCCCGCATGGAACACCTTGCCTTCCAGCGTCGCCGCCGCGTCCAGGCCTTCAATCACATCGCCCTTGGCGTAGTCGGCAGGGTAACCACCGGCCGCCAGCACAATGCCGACGCTCGGACGTGGGTCCCACTGCGCTTCAACCTTGTCCAGGGCCTGGGCCAGTGCAGCTTCCACCAGCAGCACCAGGCTCGATTGCAGACGCAGCATCACCGGTTGGGTTTCCGGGTCGCCGAAGCGGCAGTTGAACTCGATGACTTTCGGGTTACCGGCCTTGTCGATCATCAGACCGGCATAGAGGAAACCGGTGTACACGTTGCCTTCGTCGGCCATGCCACGCACGGTTGGCCAGATCACCAGGTCCATCACGCGTTTGTGCACTTCGCTGGTGACCACCGGGGCAGGGGAGTAAGCCCCCATGCCACCGGTGTTCGGGCCGCTGTCGCCGTCGCCGACGCGCTTGTGGTCCTGGCTGGTGGCCATCGGCAGGACGTTCTTGCCGTCGACCATCACGATAAAGCTGGCTTCTTCGCCGTCGAGGAACTCTTCGATGACCACGCGTGAACCGGCGTCACCGAAGGCGTTGCCGGCGAGCATGTCGCGCACGGCGTCTTCGGCTTCCTGCAGGGTCATGGCGACGATCACGCCTTTGCCCGCAGCCAGGCCGTCGGCCTTGATCACGATCGGCGCGCCTTTTTCACGCAGATAAGCCAGGGCCGGCTCGATCTCGGTGAAGTTCTGGTAGTCGGCGGTCGGGATCTTGTGGCGCGCCAGGAAATCCTTGGTGAACGCCTTGGAGCCTTCCAGTTGGGCCGCGCCGGCGGTCGGGCCGAAGCAATCCAGGCCGCGGCGGCGGAACAGGTCGACGACGCCGGCAACCAGGGGCACTTCCGGGCCGACGATGGTCAGGGAAACGTTTTTCTCGGCGAAATCCGCCAGTTGCTCCAGGGCCAGCACGTCGATGGCGACGTTTTCGCACTTGGCTTCAATGGCGGTGCCGGCGTTGCCGGGGGCTACGAATACTTTCTGGACGCGTGGGTCCTGGGCAACTTTCCAGGCCAGGGCGTGTTCACGGCCACCGCTGCCAATGATCAAAACATTCATTTCAAAAACCTCGGATGACGCAAATTCTGTGAGGCGCCGCAGGAGCGCTTTATGTGGCAGGGGAGCAAGCCCCTCCCACATTTCGATCGAGTTGAATCAGTGACGGAAGTGGCGCATGCCGGTGAAGACCATGGCGATGCCGGCTTCGTCAGCAGCAGCAATCACTTCGGCATCACGCATTGAGCCGCCTGGCTGGATCACCGCAGTGACGCCGGCCTTGGCCGCGTTGTCCAGGCCGTCGCGGAACGGGAAGAACGCGTCGGACGCCATCACCGAGCCCGCAACCTGCAAACCGGCGTGTTCAGCCTTGATCGCGGCGATACGCGCCGAGTTTACGCGGCTCATCTGGCCGGCGCCGACACCGATGGTCTGGCGGTTTTTGGCGTAGACGATGGCGTTGGACTTAACGTACTTGGCCACTTTCCAGGCGAAGATCAGGTCGTTGATTTCCTGCTCGGTCGGCGCGCGCTTGGTCACCACTTTCAGATCGGCGCTGCTGATCATGCCGATGTCGCGGCTTTGCACCAGCAGGCCGCCGTTGACGCGCTTGTAGTCCCACGCAGCGGCACGTTCAGCCGACCACTCACCGCAGGCCAGCAGGCGCACGTTGGCTTTGGCGGCGACGATGGCGCGGGCTTCTTCGCTGACGGAAGGGGCGATGATCACTTCGACGAACTGACGCTCGACGATGGCCTTGGCGGTCTCGGCGTCGAGTTCGCGGTTGAAGGCGATGATGCCGCCGAAGGCCGATTCGGTGTCGGTGGCGTAGGCCAGTTCGTAGGCCTGGCGGATACCGCCTTCAGCGTCCGGGCTCACGGCCACGCCGCATGGGTTGGCGTGTTTGACGATCACGCAGGCCGGCTTGACGAAGCTCTTCACGCATTCCAGCGCGGCGTCGGTATCGGCCACGTTGTTGTAGGACAGTTCTTTGCCTTGCAGTTGGGTCGCGGTGGCGATGCCCACTTCGGCCGGCTTGGCTTCCACGTAGAACGCCGCACTCTGGTGCGGGTTCTCGCCGTAGCGCATTTCCTGGGCCTTGATGAACTGGCTGTTGAAGGTCCGTGGGAACTGGCTGCGACCTTCTGTGCTGAGGGTCTCGGCGGCCTGGTTCACGGTGCCCATGTAGTTGGCGATCATGCCGTCATAGGCGGCAGTGTGTTCGAACGCCTTGAGCATCAGATCGAAACGCTGGGCGTAGGTCAGGCCACCGGCTTGCAGGCTTTCAAGCACCTGGGCGTAGTCGCTGGCGTTGACCACGATGGCCACGTCTTTGTGGTTCTTGGCGGCCGAGCGAACCATGGTCGGGCCGCCGATATCGATGTTTTCGATGGCTGTCGGCAGGTCGCAGCCCGGCTTGTTGATGGTGGCTTCGAATGGGTAGAGGTTCACCGCCACCAGATCGATCGGCTTGATGCCGTGCTCGTTCATGATGGCCTCGTCGATGCCGCGACGGCCGAGGATGCCGCCGTGGATTTTCGGGTGCAGGGTCTTGACCCGACCGTCCATCATTTCTGCGAAACCGGTGTAGTCCGCGACTTCTACTGCGGCCACGCCGTTGTCCTGCAGCAGTTTGAAGGTCCCGCCCGTGGAGAGGATTTCCACACCCAGGGCTTCCAGCCCCCGGGCAAATTCGAGAACCCCGGTCTTGTCGGAGACACTGATCAAGGCGCGGCGGATCGGCAGGCGGGTGGTCTGGTCGGTCATTTCAATTTCCATCAAAAGCAAAGGAGTCAGCAAAAAAGGCGACCGGTGTTACGCGGGCGCCTTTCTGGTCGGATTGAATGCTTACAGCAAATCGTATTGTTTGAGCTTTTTGCGCAAGGTGCCACGGTTCAGACCCAGCAGTTCACTGGCTTTGGTCTGGTTGCCCTTGACGTAGTTCATCACGCTTTCGAGCAAGGGCGCCTCGACTTCGGAGAGCACGAGGTTGTACACGTCCGTGACGGAAGCGCCCTCAAGGTGGGCGAAATAATTGTGCAGCGCCTTCTCGACACTCCCGCGAAGGGTCTGGCCTTCTTCGCTCGGCGTGTTGAGGTGCTGTTTCAAATTGACGTTGTCGCTCACGGGTGTTGTTCCACTCACTAAAGTCTCGGTCATCGTCGTCATGCGGCCACCCCTTCTCCGTCCCCTGTCACCAGGCTCTTGTCACGCTCGCTGAAGTACTCTCGAACGGTGGCGACCTGTGCTTGCGTATCATCCAAACGATTGAACTGGGCGCGAAACTCCCTGGCGCCCGGCAGGGTTGCGAGATACCAGCCGACATGCTTGCGAGCAATGCGTACTCCCATCACGTCTCCATAGAAGACGTGCAGGGCGGCCAGATGCTCTAGCAGAATACGTTCCACCTCGATCAACCCCGGTGCCGGCAGGAGCTCGCCGGTACGCAGAAAATGCTCGATTTCACGAAAAATCCACGGCCGCCCCTGGGCGGCCCGGCCAATCAACAGGCCATCGGCGCCGGTCGCGTGCAGCACGCGCCGGGCTTTCTCGGCTGAGTCGATATCGCCATTGGCAAATACGGGCATCGACACAGCCTGCTTGATCGCGGCAATGGTGTCGTACTCGGCTTCACCGGTGTAAAGATCGGCGCGGGTGCGGCCATGCACCGCCAGCGCTGAAATACCCGCCTGTTCGGCGATCTTCGCCACCGTCAGGCCATTCTTGTTGTCCCGGTCCCAACCGGTACGAATCTTCAGGGTGACCGGTACATTCACTGCGGCGACAACGGCCTGCAGGATCTCGGTGACCAACTGTTCATCCTTCAGCAGCGCGGAACCGGCGGCCTTGTTACAGACCTTCTTGGCCGGGCAGCCCATGTTGATATCAATGATCTGCGCGCCCAGCTCCACGTTGGCCCGGGCCGCCTGCGCCAGCATCTGTGCATCGCCACCGGCGATCTGCACCGAGCGGGGCTCGGGATCACCTTCGTGGATCATGCGCAGCCGCGATTTGCGGGTGTTCCACAAGCTCATGTCGCTGGTGACCATTTCCGAGACTACTAGACCCGCGCCCAAACGCTTGCACAGCTGACGAAAGGGCTGGTCGGTGACCCCCGCCATTGGGGCGAGAATCAAGCCATTGTGCAATGTGTATGGGCCGATGCGTACCGCCGACATAGGACTTCCCTGTTGTGGGGCCGGATCATTAGAGTTCGAAAAAGGGTTGGCATGATACCCGCTCTCGATGACTGGATAAAGGCTGAATTGGATAAAATCTGAACAGTTATTTCTTTATCGCCGCTGGTTTGGTTGCCGGCGGTCCGGTCAATAATCTGCCGTCAAACCTCGGTGACCGAGCCGATTCACTCAGGCGAATGGAAGCTCAGGCTGTAATTCACGGCTTTGTTGCCGGGGTCGAGGATGTCCAGCGAGATATGGATCGGCGTCTGCGACGGCATTTCGCTGACCCCGGCCAGCTCACCGCTCAGGTACTCGGCGGGCTTGAAGCGACGACTGGCGATCAGGCTGCCGTTCAGGTCGGCAAACCGCAGCTCCAGCAGCGGGAACGGCTGGGAGAACGTCGCACGGTTATAGATGATGGCATCCACTACCAGCGCGCCGGCGAATTCCGGGTGGCTGCGCACTACCAGGTTGCTGCTCTTGATGTGCGCGATATCGACCCGTGATGGCACCGTGCAGCCCAGTGTCGGGCACAGTTGCTGGAACCACGGGCGATAGGCGTCCTGGCGCGCCAGGTCGTCCAGGGATCGCGTGTGTGTCGGCAGCGGCCCGGACTCGCCATGGCCCCATAGCTCGGGGACGATCACGCGATACTGGTGCGACAGCGCTTCGATCTGCGGTGCCCACATGTCTCGGTCCCACAGGTAACTCGAACCCAGCAGGACGACCGGGCCGCAGCCCTGGTCAACATAGTGCAGCGGTTGTCCATCAATCACGGCGACAGGCATAACAGGCCTCCAACTTCACGAAGTGAGGGACACTTTTGTACGCGAGTCGACGGCCAGCGGATAGGTACTAAATGATGGCATGTGGCGAGGGAGGGCTCGCCACATGGGGAGGGAGGGTCAGTCGTAGATGACTTTTTTCTTCCACTCGGCGTCGGTTTCGGCGACTTTCAGGCCTTCGGTCAGTTCGTTGACTTCGTCTTCCGCAGGCTTGCTGTTGGTCAGCACCGTAGAGTTGGCGCGCACCAATTGACTCTCCAGCAATTGCAGTTGCTCTCTGTAGAGCGCGGGCTCGGGCTGCTTGCGCAGGTACTGCACGCCGCGCTCGAAGGCCAGGCGCGCCTGGCCAGGCTGGTTCTGTTGCAAGGCATGCTGGCCGAGGTTGTTGAAGAACTCGATGTGCAGCAGTACCAGGATGTGGCGAATTTCCCGGATCCAGTGCTTGGCTTCATTGGTCGGTAGGAAACCGTCCTGGGCGGCGCGGGTGACTTGGCCGTGCAGGGCTTCGAGCAGGAACCGCACGTCCTTGGCCTTGGCTTCGGTCTGGATCGGGCCGGGCGGGTTGTTGATCGGGATCGATTCGCCTTGGGCCACCAGCGCATTCAGTTCGGCGATCCGCGCCTTGAGCGGTGCGCTGGTCTTGTTGAGGTGCAACAAGCGTTGGTTGACGTTGAGCTCCAGGCGGGTCAGCAGCAGCTTGAGCGCTGGGGTCATCAACTGGCCAGGGAAGGTCTCGGTGATCTCACCACAGCGACGCAGCCGGTCATTAAGCTCAATCACGGCGCGCTGCTTTTCCAGTTTGTTGTTTTCCACCGCGTGGTTCATGTAGCCAATGGCGATCAGTATTACGATCCCGGCTATTACCAGCAGGGTGATCATGAGTGGTGTCACCGGTGTGACCTCTTTATAGGGTTTGCTGTGGAGTGTAGTGACTGGGACATCTGTCGGATAGGACTGTTCGACCAGTTGCCCAGGTAGTTTCTTCTATATACGTAAGCATTCCCTGCGTAGATGCACAATGCCATCAGTTGCTGGATGAACTATAGCGTCTTGTCGGGCGCCAGAATATAGGCGTCAAGGCGCGGACATGCAGAATGCCAGCGCGGGCCGGAAAACGGGGGCGAAGTCATTGATTTAAATAAATTTATCCTTGGGGGTTGACGACCTTTCAATCCATCCATAGAATGCGCGCCACTTACAGCGTAAAGCACACAGCGAAACGCGGTAGGGAGTGAATGTTGTACGTGTGTCCCCTTCGTCTAGTGGCCTAGGACACCGCCCTTTCACGGCGGTAACAGGGGTTCGAGTCCCCTAGGGGACGCCAATGCGGGAATAGCTCAGTTGGTAGAGCACGACCTTGCCAAGGTCGGGGTCGCGAGTTCGAGTCTCGTTTCCCGCTCCATTTTTAAGCAGTGTTGCCCTCGGGCGGCATTGAGTGAAACCAGGACCAAGTCTTCGGACAAGGCCCCTGGGCACTGAAATACACACCATGTGTTTCAGTAGCGTGTCCCCTTCGTCTAGTGGCCTAGGACACCGCCCTTTCACGGCGGTAACAGGGGTTCGAGTCCCCTAGGGGACGCCATTTGCGGGAATAGCTCAGTTGGTAGAGCACGACCTTGCCAAGGTCGGGGTCGCGAGTTCGAGTCTCGTTTCCCGCTCCAATTTTTGATTCGCAGTGTCCATTGGGCCTGGGGGTCAGCGAAAAAAAGACGCTTCGGCGTCTTTTTTCGTTTCTGCGATAAACATTGCGTCCCGGTGCGAGCCAGTACGCCTGATGCTTGCTTGATCTTCTCGGGCTATCCGGCGCGCCTCCACGAAGCCGCCCCAAAAAACAATGCCCTCCATAAAGGAGGGCATCGGTTTGAGGCTGGCTGCACAACCCTATCAACTAGCGTCCATGTCGTTCAATCAGACACGACCGTGTATGCGCAGCGTTCGGGCTTGGTGAAAGAGCCCTAGAGCTTTTTCGCCATGTCACGCAGCAAAAACTTCTGGATCTTACCGGTCGAAGTCTTCGGCAGCTGTGTGAAAACCACCGTGCGCGGCACCTTGAAGCCTGCCAGGTGTTCGCGGCAGAAGCCGATGATGTCGGCTTCGCGGATGTTCTGGTGGTCGGCCTTGAGGGTGACAAAGGCGCACGGCGTTTCACCCCATTTTTCGTCGGGGCGGGCGACGACGGCGGCTTCCAGGATTGCCGGGTGCCGGTACAGCACACCTTCAAGTTCGATGGTGGAGATGTTCTCGCCGCCGGAGATGATGATGTCCTTGAGCCGGTCGCGGATTTCGACATAGCCGTCGGGATGGGTCACCGCCAGGTCGCCGGTGTGGAACCAGCCGCCTTCGAACGCTTCAGCCGTCGCCGTCGGGTTCTTCAGGTAGCCCTTCATCACCGTATTGCCCCGCATGAAAATCTCGCCGATGGTGTGGCCATCATGGGGGGTGGGTTCGAGGGTTTTCGGGTCGGCGACCATCACGCCTTCCAGGGTCGGGTAGCGCACGCCCTGACGAGCCTTGATCTGCGCACGTTCGTCCAGGGGCAGTGCATCCCATTCCGAGTGCCAGGCGCACAGGGTCACAGGGCCATACACTTCGGTCAGGCCGTAGACGTGGATCACCTTGATGCCCATTTCTTCCACGGCGCCGATGACTTTGGCGGGTGGCGCCGCGCCGGCGACCATGGCGTTCACCGGGTGGTCGATGGTGGCCTTGGCCGAGTCGGGCATGTTCACCAGGGCGTTGAGCACAATCGGCGCACCGCACAAGTGAGTGACCTGGTGCTCGCGGATCAGGTTGAGGATTTTCTGTGGGTCGACGCGGCGCAGAAACACATGGACCCCGGCCAGGGCCGTGATGATCCACGGGTAGCACCAGCCGTTGCAGTGGAACATCGGCAGCGTCCACAGGTACACGGGGTGGTTGCCGATCGCCCAGATCATTTGGTTGCCCAGGGAATTCAGGTAGGCGCCGCGGTGGTGGTAGACCACGCCCTTGGGGTTGCCGGTCGTGCCTGAGGTGTAGTTCAGCGAGATGGCCTGCCATTCATCTTCAGGCCACTGCCAGGCGAAGTCCGGATCGCCCTCGGCGAGAAACGCCTCGTAGTCCAGGTCGCTGACGGGCTGGCCTTCGCCGTATTCCGGGTCATCGACGTCGATGACCAGGGGCGGATGGTCAAGCATGCCGATGGCTGCATGCACCACATCGTGGAACTCACGGTCGGCGATCAATACCTTGGCTTCGCCGTGCGCGAGCATGAAGGCGATGGCCTCGGCATCCAGGCGCACGTTGAGCGCATTGAGTACTGCGCCAATCATCGGCACGCCAAAATGCACTTCGAGCATGGCCGGGATGTTGGGCAGCATGACGGCCACGGTGTCGTTTTTGCCGATCCCGCGACCGGCCAGGGCCGAGGCCAGACGCCGGCAACGGCTGTAGGTTTGCGCCCAGGTGGCGCGTATCGATCCGTGGATCACGGCAGGGTAATCGGGATAGACGCTGGCAGTGCGCTCAATGAAGCTTAAAGGCGAAAGAGCAATGTGATTAACGCTGGTCGGCTCGAGGCCTTGGTCGAAAATGGACATGGTGCGGATACCCGGTGGCTGATTATTAGCTCTATTGTTCGAGACGCTGGTAACGGCAGTTAAGCTGACGGTGCCGGCCTTGAGGCTTTATCGTTGGCGCGCCGGTCCCTGCGGGAAAAGCGCAATGACTTCTCCGGCGGCTTTTATATACTGTTCGTGCGGATATATGGAAGTACTACCTGTGTTGTATAGTATATGTACTATATCTTGCTTAAACGCTTCCGCTGACCTCGACGTCGTCCTCCCTGTATAGGTTTCAAGATGATCGGCAATTCCGTGCGCTTACCAAGCGGCTCGCCGCTGCTCGGGCATGACCCGCAGCCGAGTCTGCTGCTGGATGCCCAGGCTCGGCCGCTGGAGTTCAACGCGGCGCTGCAGGCGTTGCTTGAGCAGTTGTCCCTGGCCGATTGTGTGAGCCTGTTGCCGGTCAATTGCTTGCCGCTGGTGCAGGCGTGCCTGGGACAGCAGCGGGCGATCGAAAACGTCGAGGCGCAGTTCGCCGAGCGCATTCTGGTGTGGACGTTTATTCCCGACCCTGGCGAAAATCGCGTGCTGGCGCGTTGCCGGGACGCCAGTGCGCAGATCGTCGCCGAGCGCGAATCCACCAAGGCCCGGCGCCTGTATCGGTTGATCATCGAAAACACCACCGACCTGATTTCCCGGCACACCCCGGATGGCGGTTTTCTCGATGCCTCACCGGCTTCCTGGGCCTTGTTGGGCTACTGGCCGGGGGAATTGCGCGGGACCCTGGCACAACGCCTGTTCCATCGGCAGGGCTTGGCGGGGTTGGTGCGGCGCGCGCGGGAGGGCCTGGAGCAGGACGGTTATTACACCATGACCTATCGCATCCGCCATCGCCAGGGCCATTACCTGTGGTTCGAAACCGCCTGCCGGGCGATCCGCGAGACCTACACCGGCGCGGTGGTGGAGGTGGTCAGCGTGTCCCGCGACATCACCGCCAGGGTCCAGGCCGAGGAAACCACCGTGACCGAGCGCAAGCTGCGTGAGGCCCAGCAGCGTCATCACCAGGACGAACTGGCGCACACTGCGCGCCTGGTGACCCTGGGTGAACTGGCGTCGGGTATCGCCCATGAAATGAATCAGCCGCTGGCGGCGGTGGTCAATTACGCCAATGCCAGCCAGCGTTATCTGGCCGCGATGGGCAGTGATTCGCCGGCGGCCGAGCGGGTGGCTCAGGGCCTGGAGCGGATCTCGGTGCATGCCAATCACGCCGCGCAAGTGATCAAGCGCTTGCGTGCGTTTCTGCGCAAGGGGCGCAGGCGCATGGAGGCGTTGAACCCCGGCGAGGTGGCCCGCGAAGCCGTCCGCCTGTGTGCCTGGGAGGCCAGCGATTGCCAGGTGACGATCGAGGATCGCTTGCCGGATAATCTGCCGCTGATTTACGCCGACCGGGTGCTGCTGGAGCAGGTGCTGCTGAACCTGCTGCGCAATGCCATTGATGCGAATCGTGAAGCCCATCCCGGCCAGCCTTCGCTCATCGTCATGAGTGCGCTGGCACAACGTGACGGGTGGGTGCAAATCGACGTGAGCGATCAGGGCCCCGGTGTCTCGCCGGCGCAGTTGGAGCAGATATTTACCCCGTTCTATACCAGCAAGGCCAATGGCCTGGGCCTGGGCTTGTCCATGAGCCGCAGCATCATCGAAGGCTTCGGTGGCGAGTTGCAGGCCGAGCCGATGCCGGTCGGGCTGCAAATGTGCTGCCGCTTGCCCGCACTCGCCCAGAGCGGTGCTCCACAATAAGAAGAGGAATCAAGCGATGGTGAGCGTGACGGAACAGGTGGTGTATGTGGTGGATGACGACCAGGGGATGCTCGATTCGACCGTCTGGTTGCTGGAGTCGGTGGGCCTCAAGGCGCTGCCGTTTACCAGTGGCCGCGAGTTTCTCGACGCCTGCGACAGCCGCCTCAACGCCTGCGTGCTGCTGGATGTGCGCATGCCGGGGATGGGCGGCCTGAATGTGCAGGAGCACATGCGCAGCCGCGACCTGCACCTGCCGGTGATTTTCGTCAGCGGCCACGCCGATGTGCCGATTGTGGTCCGCGCGTTCAAGGCCGGGGCACATGACTTTATCGAAAAACCCTACAACGAGCAGTTGCTGCTCGACAGTGTTCTGCAGGCCCTGAGCAAGGCCGATCATCGCCAGAGCCTCGGTGAAGGACCGGCGCGGGTGCAGGCGCGGTTGCAGCAACTCACGCCACGCGAGCGTGATGTATTGCTCCCGCTGGTGCAGGGTTATACCAATCGGGAAATTGCCGAGCAGTTGGGCGTCAGCGTCAAGACCATCGACCTGTATCGCGCGCGGGTCATGAAGCGCATGGCGGCCAGCCATTTGCCGGAGCTGGTGGGCATGGCGATTGCCGCCGGCCTGGTGGACCCCCTGCAATTGCGCTGATCGGCCTCATGCCACGGCAATCTGCAGGCTTGGGCGGTCGCCGGCCCGCGTTGCCAGTACGCGCTCGATGGCGCCGGTCAGCAGGTTTTCCAGTAACTCGGTGCGTTCTGCATCATCCAGCGTCTGCCCGGCCAGCCAGCTCGGCGCATTGTTCAGCAGCGTGGCGATGGCGTGGCCGGCCGCTTGCAGGGCATGGACACTCAGCCGCCGCGGTCGCCCGAGCATTTGCAGCAGTCGATGCTCGTATTGTTCGCGCAACTGCCGGACCCGCAGTTGCTGGTCCTCCGTGAGGCAGCCGCAATCGCGCTCCACCAGGCGGAAATGCCACGGCATCTCTTGATGCAAATTCAGGTGGGCATGAATCAGCCGTTGCAGATTGTCCTGGCGTGAGCGCGGCCGTTGCTCGACGCGCCCCAGGGTGGTCAGCAGTTCTTCGTAGAACTCTTCGATCCAATCCAGCAGCAGATGCTGCTTGCTGGGGTAGTGGTGGTACAGCGAGCCCGGGGTCAACCCCAGGCTGCTGGCCAGCTCGCGCATGCCGACTTGACCGAAGCCTTTGCTGGCAAGCAACTCCAGGGCCTTGTTGCGGTGTTCGCACAAGCGCGAGCGATACTCAGCCATAGGTGTGGAAGCCGCGCCCGGTCTTGCGCCCCAGGTAACCGGCGGCCACCATTTCCTTGAGCAGCGATGCGCTGCGGTATTTGCTGTCCTGGAAGCCCTCATAGAACGCCTCGAGGATCGCCAGCAAGGTGTCCAGGCCGATCAGGTCGGCCAGGGCCAGCGGGCCGATAGGCTGGTTGCAACCCAGGCACATGCCGGCGTCGATGTCTTCGGCGCTGGCCAGGCCTTCCTGGAACACCAGGATCGCTTCGTTGATCATCGGCACCAGAATCCGGTTGACCACAAAACCTGGGCGGTTGCCGGCGGTGATCGCGGTTTTGCCCAGATGCTGTGCCAGCTTAATGGCCTGGGCGTGGGTCTTATCGCTGGTCTGCAGGCCACGAATCACTTCGATCAGGCCCATCACCGGCACCGGGTTGAAAAAATGCAGGCCGATAAAGCGCTCGGGGGCGTTAACGCCGGCTGCCAGTTCGGTGATGGACAGCGAAGACGTATTGGATGCGATCACGCACTGCTCATCGACGTGAGCGGCGATCTGTTGCAGCACGCGTCGTTTCAGTTCGAGGTTTTCCGTGGCCGCCTCGATGACCCATTGGGCATTGGCCAGGCTGGCGTAGTCGGTGCTGGTGCGGATCTTGTCCAGGGCCGTATGCTTCTGGGATTCGCTGAGGGTGCCCTTGCTGACTTGGCGATCGAGGTTCTTGCTCACGGTGGCCAGGGCTTTTTCCAGGGCGCCGGCGGAGATATCCAGCAAGGTCACGTTGATGCCGGCCACGGCGCAGATCTGGGCGATGCCGTTACCCATGGTGCCCGCGCCGATCACGCCGATATTTTTCAGATTCATCGTCAGTCTCTCTTCAAATGTGCGGTGCCGTTGCACGGCAGACATGCCTTGCAATACGGTCCATTGGGCGAGAGTCTAGGGCCCGACAATGGGGCGGCCTATGCCGAAACCTGTCAGTTGTATTGGCGTTTATTACCATGTGTACGCTACAGGAACTCAGAATGATGCCCACGCGGGAAAAGGATTCGGTTGCCGTCTACTTCGTGCAGGTCATGATCCATGCGCTGCGCGATCAGCCCGAGCGGCTGGCCGCCGTGCTGTGCGAAGCGGGCATCGCGCCGGCGCTGCTGACCCAGTCCGAGGCCCGGGTGCCGGCCAGCGCGTTTGCAGCGTTATGGCTGATTCAAATTCGTGAGTTGAACGACGAGTTCTTCCGCCTGGATTCCCACGGCATGCCGCCGGGCAGTTTCGCCCTGATCTGCCGTGGCCTGATCCAGGAGCCGAACCTGGGCAAAGCGCTCACCCAGTGCCTGGCCAGTTTCGCCCTGTTCCTGCGCGACTTTCGCGGCAGCCTCAGCGTGCATGGCAAGCGTGCGGTACTCAGCCTGGAAGTCGGCGGCGGCGATGAGGACACACGGCGTTACGGTGAGGAAACCTTTCTGGTGCTGATGATCAGCCTGCTGTGCTGGCTGGGCGGACGCCGCGTGCCCATCGATCGCGCCGACTTTCGCCATGCGCGTGCGCCGCTCAGCGACGATCAATTGCTGTGGGGCTACAACCTGACGTTTGGCGCGGCCCGCACCGAAATCGAATTCGCCAGCAGCTACCTGCGTCTGGCCGTGGTGCAGGACCTGGCGTCGCTCAAGGTGTTTCTGCGCAGCGCGCCGCAATGGCTGGTGATCCGGTTTCGCAACCAGGACGGCGTGGCGACCCAGGTCTATCAACGCCTGCGTGGCAGCCACTACAGCCAGTGGCCGGCGCTGGAGGACTTGGCCGTGGACTTGCACATGAGCCCCAGCACTTTGCGCCGGCGTCTGGAGCGTGAAGGTTGCTCGTTTCAGGAGATCAAGGATGAAGTGCGCCGCAGCCTGGCGCTGGAACTGCTCTGTCAGACGCGGGCGAGCATCGGTGAAATCGCCGCGCAATGCGGTTTTCAGGAGCCCAGCGCGTTCCATCGTGCGTTCAAGAAGTGGACCGGCGAAAGCCCAGGGCGTTACCGCGAGCGGGTCCAGGGCAAAGTGTCTCGGCCTGCGCGCCTGGACGCTTGAGTCATTTGCGGTTGAGTGCCGCGTCGCGGTAAGTCCTGGGTAACTCGCCGGTCCATTGGCGGAAGGCCCGGGTGAACGCCGACGGGTCCGAGAAACCCAGCTGTTGCGAGGTCTGATTGATCGACATCGACGTCTGGCTCAAGTAATGAATGGCCATGTCGCGGCGTACCCCGTCCTTGAGTTTCTGAAACTTGCTGCCTTCGGCCAGGAGCTTGCGCCGCAGTGTTCTTTCCGTCAGGTGCAGCTCGCTGGCGGCGCTCTGGATGGTGGCCTTGGCGAGATCGTCGACGTTCTCCAGGTGGTCCAGCACCCGCCGCGTGTAAACCGGGTAATAGGCGGGACGGGTGAACCAGTCCACCGGCGCTCGCTGCAGGTGATAGGCCAGGGTTTCTGCGGTTTGCACCAGCGGCGCGGTGAGAATCCCGGCGTCGAACACCAGGCAAGTCTCGGGTTGGTCAAAATGCGCGGGGCACGGAAACATCAAGCGGTATTCCGCTGAATGGGCGGGCTCGGGATGATCGAACGTCACCCGCTTGAGCGTGATCCGCTGGCCAATCAGCCAGCTTGGGAACCGATGCCAGAGCAACAGTAAAAACCCCCTCAGCAGGTAGCCGGCGTCCAGGCTCGGGTCACTCAAAGCCATTGAAAACAGGGCCTCATCACCGACGACTTTCAGCTCCAGGTGCAGGGAGTCGTTCATCACGTTGTAGAAATGGCTGAGCTTGTAATACACCGAATGCAGGTTATGCGAGTGGATCACTTGCTTGGCCATTATCGCGAAGCAGCCCTTCGGACAGCGCTGTGAACCCGCGCCGAAAAACTCGTCATCACTCAAGCGCCACACGGCCTGCATCAAGCGACTGAACTGGTCGGGGGTGATGCGCAGGTGCAGGTTATCCAGGCGCTTTCGGCTGATGCCGGCTTCCTTGAGCAAGACGTCTTCGTCCAGCGCGAGGCGGCGTGCGGCCGTCATCAGGATGTGGGCGAAGTACATGGAAATGGAATAGCGCTCGATGCCCATCGTTCAGCAGTCCGGCAGCAGGGCAGGCTAGTTTAGCCAAAAGTGGCTGTCCGTTTATGTCTGTTTTTAGACTGATTTGGTAATTGCCACCCAGGGCTGGATCGGAGGAAGCTGAATAGAGCTATGCGCTGCGGGCTCCGTCCCTGCTTGCGACCGTCCCAGGTTTTTTGAGTAGTGGCCGTTTTGGTTAATTGCTCAGCTTGGTGGAGTGGGCGAAGGGTGTAGCGGCCTGTTTAACAAGTGAATGAGGAAAATAACAATGAGTGGTTATGCCCATCCGTACCGCGACACCGAATTTGTGCTGGAGGCGTTGGTCGGATTTGAGCAGTTGTGCGCGAGCGCCCAGCTTCAGGATGTCAACAGCGAACTGGTCAGCGCCATCTTGAGCGAGGCAGGCCGCTTGGGTTCCGGCGTGCTGGCGCCGCTCAACCGGGTCGGTGATACCCAAGGTACGCACTTGGGGGAACAGGGCGTGCAAGAAGCACCGGGTTTTGCCGAGGCGTATCGGCAATTCCAGGAAGGCGGCTGGCCCTCGTTGACCGCTGCAGAACAACACGGCGGGCAGAACCTGCCGAACGTGATCGGCACGGCCGTCAATGAAATCTGGCACTCAGCCAATATGGCATTCGCCTTGTGCCCTATGTTGACCCAGGGCGCCATCGAAGCCATCGCCCATCACGGCTCGGCCGAACTGCAAGCCGCCTACCTGGAAAAACTGGTGAGTGGCGAGTGGACCGGGACGATGAACCTGACCGAGTCGGATGCCGGCTCCGATCTGGCGGCCATCAAGAGCCGCGCCGTGCCCCAGGGCGACCACTATCTGATCACTGGCCAGAAGATTTTCATCACCTGGGGCGATCACCAGATGACCGACAACGTCGTGCATTTGGTCCTGGCGCGCCTGCCGGATGCGCCGACGGGCGTCAAAGGCATTTCGCTGTTCGTGGTGCCCAAGTTCCTGCTGGATGCCCAAGGCCAGCCGGGCGTGCGCAATCGCGTGCAGTGCCTCTCCCTGGAACACAAATTGGGCATTCATGGCAGCCCGACCTGCGTGATGAATTTCGGCGACCCCGAGGGGGCGGTCGGGTATCTGCTCGGCGAGCCGCACACGGGCCTGACCTGCATGTTCACCATGATGAACCACGCCCGTCAGAGTGTTGGCCTGCAGGGTTTGTCGATTGCCGAGCGCGCTTACCAGCAGGCCCGTCAATACGCCAAAGAGCGTCTGCAGGGCACGCGCAAGGACGGCAGCCGTTTCTCGATCATCCGCTTTCCCGATGTGCGCCGGATGCTGTTGCAGATGAAAGCGTCCATCGAAGCGATGCGCGCGTTGTCGCTGGTGGCCGCCGCTGAAGTCGACCGTGCCGCGCATGCGCCCACGCCGGAGCTTGCGCACCATCACCAGGGGCGCGTCGATGTATTCACCCCGATCGTCAAAGGCTGGCTGACCGAACTGGCTCAGGAAGTCACCTCTCTCGGCGTGCAAATCCACGGTGGTATGGGCTTCATCGAAGAGACCGGCGCGGCGCAGCATTATCGCGATGCGCGCATCCTGACCATTTATGAAGGCACCACCGGCATTCAGGCGCTTGACCTGGTGGGGCGCAAGACCCTGCTGAACCAAGGCGCGTTGCTCAACAGCCTGCTCGAGGAAATGGATCAAACCGTCGAGCAACTGCGTCACATCGACGCCCTCGACTATCAGGCAGTGGCGCTGGCCGCCGCGCTTGGCGCCGGGCGCGAGGCCTTGTCGCGGTTACTCGACAACGC
>NZ_JAKNRV010000559.1:0-2304 GCF_023072625.1 Pseudomonas emilianonis | reverse complement strand
CAATTGCCAGCGCACACCAGCGAACGCTTGCGCAGCCTTGCCAAGGCCAACGGCGCGACCACGTTCATGGCCATGCTGGCGCTGCTTAACCTTTTGCTCGCACGCCAGAGCGGTGCCGACAGGGTAAGCATCGGCTCGCCGCTGGCCAACCGCACCCGTGCCGAAACCCAGCGCGTGGTGGGCTACTTCACCACCCTGAGCGTGTTGAGCACCCGCGTCGACGAGCTATGCAGTTTTACCGTGCTACTGAATCAGGTGCGCAGCACCTTGCTCGAGGCTCAGGAACATTCCCAGCTGCCGTTCGACCAACTGTTGCAGGCCCTGGCGCCACCCCGTGAGGCGGGCACGCATCCGCTGTTTCAGGTTAAGTGCACTGAGCAATCGGCCAGCCGACCACAGCGCTTCGCCGACCTGTCCATGAGCCTCGACGGGCTGGCGGCGGGCGACGTGCATTTCGACCTGAGCGTGGATTTCACTGACCGTGCCGATGGCATCGAAGTGCTGATCGCCTACGCCTGCGACCTGTTCGACGACGAGCGCATCAAGACCTTGGCCGGTAGTCTGTCTGCACTGGCCGACGCCGTCAGCCTGGCGCCGGACCGACCGTTGCTGGAACTGGCCGTCGGACCTGTATACCGCGCCGATGCCCCGGCAATCGCCGCTGAAGATGTGCTTGTCGCCTGGCAGCGCCAGCATCGTCTCAACCCTGACGCCGCAGCCTTGACCTGCAACGGTACTACCTTCAGTCGCGCACACATCGACCACGCCGCCGAGGCCCTTGGCCAACACCTGCTGGCCCGTGGCGTCGGTCCCGGTGCCAGGGTGGCGTTGCTGACCGGACGCACGCCGGGACTGGTGACCGGCATCCTGGCGGTGCTCAAGTGCGGCGCTGCCTATGTGCCCATCGATGTGCGCTGGCCGGCCGAACGCCGCGCTGCGGTGTTGGCCGACAGCGGTGTGTGTTTGGTATTGGGTGACGACCCTCAAGTGCCTGGCCTGGACCGGCTGGCGCTGGATCTGGACGTGCCGATGCCCTCGTCGCTGGCAGCCTGGCCGATCCTGGTGCCGCAGTTGCCGGCCTATTTGATCTACACCTCGGGTTCCAGCGGCGCGCCGAAGGCGGTGGTCGCCAGTCGCGGCAACTTGGCCGCGTATGTCGCAGGGCTGGGCCAGCGCCTGCAATGGCCTGCGAACAGCAGTTTCGCCATGGTCTCGACAGTGGCCGCCGACCTCGGTCATACGGTGCTGTTCGCCGCCCTGAGCCAGGGTGGCCTGCTGCACCTGGCCGGTGATGAGCATGCCTTCGACCCCGACGCCTTTGCCCAGTGGCAAGGCGAGCAGGGCGCCGACGTACTGAAAATCACCCCAAGTCATTTGCAGGCCCTGCTTAACGCCCGCGAACCGGCCCAAGTGCTGCCACGGCACACGTTGATTCTCGGCGGCGAAGCCACTTCCTGGCGGCTGCTCGATGAGATTCGCAAGCTCGCCCCGCAATTACGCGTTTTCAACCACTATGGCCCCACCGAGACCTCGGTTGGCGCGCTGTGCCAGGACGCCGCCAATGCGGATCGCCTGCGCGCCCGCACTCTGCCCATTGGCACCCCGCTGGCTGGCGTCGATGCCCGGGTCCTGGATGCCTATCTGAATCCGGTGGCGAGGGGCGTGATGGGCGAGTTGTACCTGGGCGGCCCTGGCGTCACCCAGGGTTATTCGGGCCGGCCGGGCTTGACCGCCGAACGCTACGTGCCGGACCCGTATGGCGCGCCCGGTGCGCGCCTGTATCGCAGCGGTGATCGCGTGCGCCGCCTCGATGATGGCAGCCTGGAATATCTGGGCCGCAGCGATGATCAGGTGAAAATTCGTGGCTACCGGGTCGAGCCTGGCGAAGTCAGCACCGCTATCCGCCATCTGGCCGGGGTGCGCAACGTGGCTGTGATCGCCGTGCCCGGTGAAGACGGCGGCGACCAGTTGCATGCCTATCTGGTGCTGGCGGCCGGGACTGCCGTGGAAACCGTGCGCCAGTCCTTGGCTACCCAATTGCCGGACGCCTTGGTGCCATCCCACTGGACCGTGCTGGAGCAACTGCCACTGACCGCCAATGGCAAACTCGACCGTCGCGCATTGCCGACGACGCAGACCACCCTACCCGTGAGCGAGGGCCCGCGCGGCCCGGTGGAACGGGCGCTGGCGCAGTTGTGGAGCGACCTGCTGGGGCGTAGCGATATTTCCCGCGACGCATCGTTTGGCGAACTGGGCGGCGACTCGCTGCTCAGCCTCAAATTGCTTGCGCGCATCCGCAATTGG
>NZ_JAKNRV010000558.1:0-2305 GCF_023072625.1 Pseudomonas emilianonis | reverse complement strand
AGCGCATGATTCAACTGGCCCGCAACCGTATCGGCACAACACCTCGCCTGCGGCGCCCGCAGCCCGACGAACCACAAGGAACAGTGTTTGAAAGCGACGACAACCGGCTGCTGATCAGCATAAAAAGGACGTCATGCGTTTAGTGCATGACGCCTTCGAGGAAGAGTTGGCCAGCAGCACGGTCGAACAACTACTCGGCGGCGCGCTGGATCTGCCCAGGGTACTGCGCGACGGCGGGCAGCCGCTGGTGCTGATCAGCAGCTATCGCCTGACCCGCTCCAAGTCGCCGCATTGGGTGATGGTCACCGACTGCGACGACGACTTTGTCTACCTGCACGACCCGGATGTGGACCACAGCCAGCACCGCCAGCCTCTGGACTGCCAGCACCTGCCGGTCAGCCACGCGGAGTTCGAGCGCATGTGCCGATTCGGCAACAACAAGCTGCGCGCGGCGGTGGTGCTGTTCAAGCCACCGGCTTGATCGAGGCGGTGAGCAGCGGCAATACGCGACCGCGTACCTTAGAAAGCCAGCTTATAGCCGATGGTCATCAGCATGATCGCCAGGCACGGACGCAGCACGCCGTCCGGGACTTTGCCGGCCATGTGGCTGCCGATGTAGATCCCCGGCAGCGACCCCATCAGCAAAAAGCCCAGCAGGTGCCAGTCCATATTGCCCATGCCGGCGTGACCCAGGCCCGCCACCAGCGTCAGGGGCACGGCGTGGGCGATCTCGGTGCCGACCAGGCGCCGCGTGGCGAGGAATGGGTAAAGGATAAACAATGCGACGGTGCCGAGGGCACCGGCGCCGATCGAGGTCAGTGCCACCATGGCGCCGAGGACCGCCCCCGTGACCACCGTCAGCGCGTTCAGGTTGCGCGGGTGCATGTGGTAATCATCGCCGGCATGGCGCTGGGCGAAGGCCAACAGGCGATGCTTGAACAGAATGGCCAGGGCGGTCAGCAGCAGCACCACACCTAAGGCCTGTTTGATCACGGCGTTCATTGCGCTAGGGTCGGTGTGCAGGCTGGCGAGGAACCACAGGGTCAGCAGCACGGCGGGCACACTGCCCAGAGTGAGCCAGCCGGTGATCGTCCAGTCGATGTTCTTGTTCTTGCTATGCACCAGCACCCCACCGGACTTGGTGATGGCCGCGTACAACAAGTCGGTGCCCACGGCGGTCGCCGGGTTAATGCCGAACCACAGCAGGATCGGGGTCATCAAGGAGCCCCCGCCGACACCGGTCATGCCGACGATAAAACCAACGATCAGGCCTGCAACTACGAAACCAACGTTACCCACATCCATTACAACTACCTGCGGCCATATAAAATTCTGGCCGCAGGATAGCGATTTTTCTTATAACCACTTATATCAATATGATCTGACTTTATGCCTTTTACGTCAGTCGGTGGCAAACGTAGGCCTGGGTCTGATAGGGAAAGGCCACTGTATCGTGGCCTTTCAGCGCCGGGTGAGTGGCGATCAGGTTGCGTAATTGCGCGGTGACCTCGGCTTTTTCAGCGGCGGGCAGTGCCGCGATAAAGCTGACGGAGAGGACGCGATCCATGATCACTTCCTGCGGACTGCCGACATGGTTGTAGGGAAAACACGTCATTTCGGGGGCGGAAAAATACTCGCCGGTGAACGCCTCGCGCCATTTACCGCTGTGAAAACGCGGCGTATCGCCCTCGTAAGGCGTGATGATCGCGGTGATCGCCGCCACCCAGTCCACCGACTCATCGCGCACATTCCACACCAGCCCCAGACGCCCGTTGGGCTTGAGCACGCGGTGGATTTCCGCGAGCGCGGCCTGGGTGGAGAACCAGTGAAAGGACTGGGCGCAGACCAACGCATCGGCGCAGGCGGACGCCAGAGGAATGGATTCAGCGGTGCCGTTGACCAGGCGTACATCCGGCAACAGCTTGGCCAACTGCGCAGCCATCGCCTGCACGGGCTCGATGGCAATCAGGCTCGGCGCCAGGGCGTTAAGCAGGCGCGTGAATTTGCCGGTGCCGGCGCCCAGGTCGATCACCGTCGACCGCCCGTCGATGCGCAGTACGTCAGCCAGCCAGCCCGTGAGTTGCCGTGGATAGTTCGGTCGGCCCTGGGCGTAGGTGACGGCCTGGGTCGAAAAACCCTGTTGCGCAGACGTGTGAACACCGGACATTGCCAATCTCTCCTCGGGTAAAGCGGGGGCACAGTGTGCGCCTTCCCTCCCGGTTTTTCTAATCAGTCACACTGGGCAACCACACGCGAAACCGTGCGCCGCCGAGCGGTGAAGCCTGCGCGGTCAAGGTGCCGCCCT
>NZ_JAKNRV010000557.1:0-2305 GCF_023072625.1 Pseudomonas emilianonis | reverse complement strand
CCGGCCGCGCGCCCAGGCTGCGAAAACGCTCGGCCTCGGTCTCGGTCTGCACGGCAAACAGGCTCATTTCTGCCAGCATCGGCCCCGTCAGTTTGGCGAAACGTGCATAGCCCTTGGCCGAACGCGCCGACAGCCGCGCATTGGCCAGCGCCACCGGAATCCCGCGTTGCGCGCAGGCGTGGATGTGGTTGGGCCACAGCTCGGTCTCCATGATCACGGCCAGTTTCGGCTGTACACGGTCGAGAAAACGCTTGGCCGCGCAGGGCACGTCATAGGGCAAGTAGCAATGCTGGACGCGCGGTTCATTCGCGAACAACGCCTGGATACGCTCGGAGCCGGTCGGCGTCATGCACGTGACGGTCATCGGCAGCTCTGGATAACGCTCCAGCAGGGCACGGATCATCGGCGCGGCGGCGATGCTTTCGCCCACCGACACGGCGTGCACCCAGATCCCGCCCGGTTGCATCAGCGGCAAGCCGTAAGAGAACCGCTCGCCCACGCGTTTGGCATAGGCTGGCGCCTTGCGCGCACGCAGCCACAGACGTAAAGCCACCAACGGCAGCGCCAGGTAAAACAGACAGCTGTAGAGAGTTCTATTCATGGCGGCGGAGTTTATCGGCTTTTTCAGTCGATCGCCTGCAAGCACTCGGCAAAACGTTCGGCGAGAAAGCGCGCGGCGGGGCCCAAGGGTTCATCGCGGCGCCATACCAGCTCAACAACCAGGGCCGGCGGGGTCCATTCGCTGACGAGTTCGACCATCTGGTTCTGATAGGCCGGGTATTGCACGACATGCCGGGGCAACCAGGCCCAACCCAGGCCACGGATAAGCCATTCGGCCAGCACGTAGAAGCTGTCGGCGCGCCACACCTGCGGGCTGGCAGCCTCGCTGCCGGGGTAGACGCTGGTCTGGGTCGACATCAGCAACTGGCGATACTGCGCCAACCCCTGGCAGTCCACGGTTTTCTGCGCCGCC
Organism: Pseudomonas emilianonis; assembly: GCF_023072625.1. Classification (NCBI taxonomy): domain Bacteria; kingdom Pseudomonadati; phylum Pseudomonadota; class Gammaproteobacteria; order Pseudomonadales; family Pseudomonadaceae; genus Pseudomonas; species Pseudomonas emilianonis. Next base: position 1,332 of record NZ_JAKNRV010000557.1, on the reverse strand, counting down.
AGCGGATGGTTGCGCCCGCACACTGTGACCATTTCCACACTGCCGACGACCCGACGCTCCAGCGCTTCGGGGATTTGATCGTGATAGAACAACATGCCCAGATCGGCCCGGCGCTCCACCAGCTTGCGTGCGACATCGCCTTGGGCCGCGCTGGAAAGCTGCACTTCAAGGTTGGGAAATCGACCGGCAAGAGCGTCAAGGCTATCGAGGACCGGCTGATAAAGCATCGCCTCATCCTGGGCCAGGCGCAGGCAGGCTTCTTCGCCGCGCACCAACGACATCGCGCGACCATTGAGGCGTTCGCACTGGCGCAGCACTTCCCTGGCCTCTTCGAGCAGCACCGTACCGGCCTCGGTCAAGCGGGGCTGACGGCCACTGCTACGCTCGAACAGGCTGACGCCCAGGTCCGCTTCCAGCAAGGCGATGCCGTTGCTGACCGCCGACTGGGCCTTGCGCTGCTCACGCGCCACTGCCGAAAACGAGCGCTGCTCGGCGACGCTGACGAACAGGCGCATCTGCTCCAGGTTCCACTGCACACTCATGGCGCGACCCATCTTTAATTCGGATAGGTAATGACTTTACCCCATCTGGCGACGCGCTAAAATGCCGACCTTATCCAGCGCGCTCTACACCGAGGACAGCCCCATGACCCCTGCCTACTATTACCTCGCCATCGCCATCTGCTCGGAAGTGATCGCCACCGTTTCCATGAAAGCCATCAAAGGCTTGAGCACGCCGATCCCGCTGCTGTTGGTGATCGTCGGCTACGGCGTGGCGTTCTGGATGCTGACCCTGGTGGTGCGCACCGTGCCGGTGGGTGTGGCCTACGCGGTGTGGGCCGGGATGGGCATTGTGATGGTCAGCATTGCGGCGCTGTTTATCTATGGGCAAAAGCTCGATCTACCGGCGATGCTCGGGATGGGATTGATCGTGCTGGGCGTGGTGGTGATTCAGTTGTTCTCGAAAACCGCCGGGCACTGACAGCCCTCCTAATATTGATCCCGGGCAAAGATCGATCCATTGAGCCTGTATACTTGGCACCTTGATTTGAACACTGAGGTTGCCCATGCCATCCGTTATTTCCACCGACGTTCTGATTGTCGGCGCCGGGGTTGCCGGCCTCTGGCTGAATGCGCGCCTGCGCCGCCAGGGGTTTTCCACGGTGCTGGTGGAGAACGCCACCCTGGGTGGCGGGCAAAGCGTGAAGTCCCAGGGGATCATTCACGGCGGTGCGAAATACGCGCTACACGGCGCCCTCACCGGGGCCTCCGAAGCGATTGCCGATATGCCGCGGCGCTGGCGCGAGGCCCTGGCCGGTAACGGCGAGCTGGA
>NZ_JAKNRV010000556.1:0-2305 GCF_023072625.1 Pseudomonas emilianonis | reverse complement strand
ACCGTCGTCGCCGATACCGGCGATTTCGCGGCCCTCGCCAATCTCAAGCCGCAAGATGCCACCACCAACCCTTCCCTGCTGCTCAAGGCCGCGTCGATTCCGGGCTATGCCAAGTTGATGGATGAATTGGCAGCAGACGGTGTCAGCGCCTACCGCGCCGTGGTGCGGGAAAATCCGCAATTCGTCGAGTATTTCCGCCAGTCCACCCCGGAGCAGGAATTGGGGCGCCTACCCTTGGGCAGTCGCCCGGCCAAACGCCGTGCCGGCGGTATTGAAAGCCTGCGGGCGATCCCGTGGATCTTCGGCTGGACCCAGACCCGCCTGATGCTGCCCGCCTGGCTCGGCTGGGAAGCGGCGCTGAGCAAGGCCCTGGAGCGCGGGGAGGGTGAGTTGCTGGGGCAGATGCGCGAGCAATGGCCGTTCTTCCGCACCCGCATCGATATGCTCGAGATGGTGTTGGCCAAGGCCGATGCCGATATCGCGCGGCTCTATGACGAGCGTTTGGTGCAGCCAGAGCTGTTGCCGTTGGGTGCGCATTTACGCGACCTATTGTCGCAGGCTTGCCAGGTGGTGCTTGGCCTGACCGGCCAGTCGCAACTGCTTGCCCACAGCCCGGATACCCTGGAGTTCATCCGTCTGCGTAACACCTACCTCGACCCCTTGCACTTGTTGCAGGCCGAATTGCTGGCGCGCTCGCGTCGCCAGGAAGCGGCGCAAGACAGCCCTCTGGAACAGGCGCTGCTGGTGTCCGTGGCTGGTATCGCCGCCGGTTTGCGCAACACCGGCTGAGGTTTTTTGCGTGTTCTCAACGGCTTGCGGATAACCCACGACGGCCGCCCAGAAAAGGGCGGTCGGCGTTTAGAGGGTCGGGTTGCACCCAGGCACACCCCACCTATGACGCACGTGTGGTGCGGGTTTTTCCTACTTTTGGCGGCTTGTGTGGTTTGGGCCTGCTGTGTATCTTGATCAGCCTTTGGCCGTTTGGGCGGCCTGGGCCCACATTTTTACGAGATTGGCCCCACGCGGCGAATCCGAGCGTCATCTCTATAAAAAATTGAGGAGCACATCGATGCGCGTCATTCTGCTGGGAGCTCCCGGGGCCGGTAAAGGTACTCAGGCAAAGTTCATCACTGAAAAATTTGGCATTCCACAAATCTCCACCGGTGACATGCTGCGCGCTGCGGTAAAAGCAGGCACCGAGCTGGGCATTAAAGCCAAAAGCATCATGGATGCTGGCGGCCTGGTTTCCGATGACCTGATCATCGCACTGGTCCAGGACCGTATCGCACAACCTGATTGCGCCAATGGCTTCCTGTTCGACGGCTTCCCACGCACCATTCCCCAGGCGGAAGCCCTGGTGACGGCGGGTGTCGAGTTGGACGCAGTGGTCGAAATCGCGGTTGAAGATGAAGAGATCGTCCAGCGTATCGCCGGTCGTCGCGTTCACGAGGCCTCGGGTCGCGTGTACCACACCGTCTACAACCCGCCGAAAGTGGAAGGCAAGGACGATGTCACCGGCGAAGACCTGGTGCAGCGTAAAGACGACACTGAAGAAACCGTGCGTCATCGCCTGTCGGTCTACCATTCCCAGACCAAACCGCTGGTGGACTTCTACCAGAAGCTGTCGGCTGCTCAAGGCAAGCCGAAATACAGCCACATCCCTGGCGTCGGCTCGGTGGAAGCGATCACCGGCAAGGTGCTGCAAGCGCTGAGCTGATCGAATGATCGGCTTTACGTACAACGGCCCGCTTGCGGGCCGTTGTTGTTTATACTGGCGCACTTTTTTCGACTTGGACACCGACACCGATGAGCACCCTGATGGCCCTGGACACTGCGACTGAAGCTTGCTCGGTTGCCTTGCTGCACGATGGCAAGGTAACGAGCCACTACGAGGTGATCCCGCGCCTGCACGCGCAGAAGCTGTTGCCGATGATCAAGCAACTGCTGGAGGACGCCGGTACGAGCCTGTCCGCCGTGGACGCCATCGCCTTCGGCCGTGGCCCGGGCGCCTTTACCGGTGTGCGCATCGCCATCGGCGTGGTCCAGGGCTTGGCCTTTGCGTTGGAGCGCCCGGTGTTGCCGGTGTCCAACCTCGCCGTGCTGGCGCAGCGGGCGTTGCGCGAACACGGTACACGGCAAGTGGCGGCGGCGATTGATGCGCGGATGGATGAAGTCTATTGGGGCTGCTCGTCAACCTGATCTCCATGCGCCTGCTCAGCGCCGGCAGCGGCGAAAGCCTGAATGTCAAAGGTGCGTACCTGGAGGTCTGGAGTGACATGCTCGGCTCTGTCGGCGTGATCATCGC
>NZ_JAKNRV010000555.1:0-2330 GCF_023072625.1 Pseudomonas emilianonis | reverse complement strand
AGCTGATTGCCAAGGACAATGGGCCGATGATTGATCAACTGGCACAAACGCCGCGCAGTCCGCTGGAGGCGACTTTCGGGCCGTTATTGAGCCTGCTCGGCAATGCCGGTGCCGCCCGCCGCCTGGAACTGCTGGCCGTGGCGCGCAATCAAGCCCATGAGCGTGACCGATGAAGGCCCTGCCCCTGCGCGCCACCCAGCGCCTGCAATTCCATAAAGGCTTCACCCTCGATGACGCGGTGCCCCTGGTGCCGTATTTCGCCCGGCTGGGCATCAGCCATGTGTATGCCTCACCGCTGCTCAGCGCCCGCGCAGGTTCGATGCATGGCTATGACGTCGTCGACCCGACCAGCGTCAACCCGGAACTGGGCGGCGAAGCGGCGTTGCGCCGCCTGGTGGCCGCCCTGCGCGAGCACGATATGGGGCTGATCCTCGACATCGTGTCCAACCACATGGCCGTAGGCGGCGCCGATAACCCCTGGTGGCTCGACCTGCTGGAATGGGGCAGGTTGAGCCCCTACAGTGAGTTTTTTGACATTCAATGGCACTCGCCCGACCCGCTGCTCAAGGGCCAACTGCTCATGCCGTTCCTCGGCAGCGACTATGGCGAAGCCCTGCAAACCGGCACGCTGACCCTGCACTTCGACGCGGCACACGGCAGCTTTTTCGTCGAGCACTACGAGCACCGCTTCCCGATCTGCCCACGGGATTACGCGATGATTCTGGGCGCCGATGACCTGCTCAAACCGCTCGCCGACCGCTTCAGCGCCCTCGCCTTCCAGGACGACGCCTACGCCGAAGCCGCCTGGCTCAAACAAGCCCTGGCCGAACGCGCCACCCATAGCGCCGAGGGAAAGGCCATCGAACACCGCCTGGGCGCCTTCGACGCACGCCAACCCGAAGGGTTCCAGCGCCTGCACGCGCTGTTGGAGCAACAGGCTTACCGCCTGGCTAGCTGGCGCACCGCAGCGGACGATATCAACTGGCGACGCTTCTTCGATGTCAACGAACTGGGCGGCCTGCGCGTAGAGCGCAGCGCCGTGTTCGAAGCCACCCACGGCAAGATCTTCGATCTGATCAACGAAGGTCTGGTGGATGGCCTGCGCATCGACCATATCGACGGGCTGGCCGACCCACGCGGGTATTGCCGCAAGTTGCGCCGTCGGGTCGATGCGCTGTCGCCCGAACGTCACTTACCGATCTTCGTCGAAAAAATCCTCGGCGAAGGCGAAACCCTGCGCCACGACTGGAAGGTGGACGGCACCACCGGCTACGAATTCATGAACCAGCTGTCGCTGCTGCAACACGACCCGCAAGGCTTCGAAACGCTGGCCGAGCTGTGGACACGCCACAGCGAACGGCCGTCGGCCTTTATCGAAGAAGCCTGGCTGGCGCGCCAGCAGATCCTCAACGGCTCCCTCGCCGGCGACTTCGAAAGCGTGGCCCAGGCCCTGCTGCAAGTGGCCCGCGACGACGTGATGAGCCGTGACCTGACGCTCGGCGCGATCCGCCGTGCGCTGCAGGAATTGATCGTGCATTTCCCGGTGTACCGCACCTACATCAGCGCCCTCGGCCGCAGCGAGCGCGACGACGTGTTTTTCCAGCAGGCCCTGGCAGGCGCTCGCAGCACCTTGAGCGAGGGCGACTGGCCGGTGCTGGACAACCTGGACAAATGGCTGGGTGGCCAGCCGTGGCGCAATCGTCCGATCGGCCGCGAGCGCAAACTGCTCAAGCATGCCTGCGTGCGCTTCCAGCAGTTGACCTCGCCCGCCGCCGCCAAAGCCGTGGAAGACACCGCGTTCTATCGCTCGGCGGTGTTGCTGTCGCGCAACGACGTGGGCTTCAGTACCGAACAGTTCAGCGCACCGCTGGCCGATTTTCACGCGGCCAATCAGCAGCGCTTGCAGGCGTTCCCCGACAACCTGCTAGCCACCGCGACCCACGACCACAAGCGCGGCGAAGACAGCCGCGCCCGCTTGGCCGTGCTGAGTGAGTGCGCCGCCTGGTATGCCGAACACGTGGAGCATTGGCGCACGCTAGCCGCACCGTTGCGCAGCGATGCCACCAGCCCGTCGGCGGGCGATGAATTGATCCTCTATCAGGCCCTGCTCGGCAGTTGGCCGCTGGACCTGCACCTGGATGACCAGCCGGCACTCGAGGCCTATCAACAACGCCTCTGGCAATGGCAACAAAAAGCCCTGCGCGAAGCCAAATTGCAGAGCAGTTGGAGTGCCCCCAACGAGGCCTACGAGCAAGGCGTGGAAACCTTTCTCACGCGCCTGCTGCTCAGCGACGCAGGCCGCGCACTGCGCACGGCCATCAGCGCCGCCG
>NZ_JAKNRV010000554.1:0-2333 GCF_023072625.1 Pseudomonas emilianonis | reverse complement strand
AATTGGCCGAGGCTGACGCCATGATCACCCATTTGATCCATGACAACAGCATCGCCGCGCCCAAGGCTGCGCAACGCTGATGAGCCATAACGCGTCCTTCTCGCCGCCCAGCTTGCTGATGGCCACCCTTGGCGCCATGCTCAGCTACCAGGCCGGCTCCACCGAAAGCGAAGCGGCGATGGACAAGAACAACGCCGCCATTTTCAAGACCGAAGCCGCCAACCAGTGGAACTACTACCAGGCCAAATCCAGCCGGCAAAACCTGGCGGAACTGGCTACCCATATTCCTGGTGTGGACGCCGCGCACTACAAGGATGAGAGCGAGCGCTACAAGGGCCAGAAGGAAGACGTGCGCAAACAGGCCGAGAAACTTGAGGCAACCTCACGGGAATGGGATCAGAAATCCGAAGAAGCGCTGCACCAGCATCACCGCTGGGCCCAGGCGATGACGGCGATTCAGATCGCGATTTCGTTGGCGGCAATTACGTTGTTGACGCGCAAGGAATGGTTGAAGCGCATGTCGTATACGGCTGGCGGTGTGGCCGTGGTGCTGGGCAGCCTGGCGTGGCTGCATGTCTAATAATTTCACTTGGGCGCCCCACTCCAGCCGCTATATAGTAAAGCGTATAACGCTAGCTGCCGCATAAGGAGATAACGGTGTCAGGACAACCCCAAGAAGCCGTGGGCGCCGCCTACAGTATCGAATCCATGCGCTATGCCCAGGCCATGACCTGGCAAGCCATCGAACAACTGGCCCAACGCATCCGCCCCGGCATGCTCGAATCCGAAGCGCGCGAGCTGGGCAAGCACGTCCTCGCCGACCTCGATATGCAACGCATCTGGCACCCGCTGCTGGTGCGCTTCGGCGCCAATACCCTCAAGACCTTCAAGCAACGCTCCGACGGTGACCCGGTACTCGGTGAAAACGACATGTTTTTCATCGACATGGGCGCCGTCTGGCAAGGTCACGAAGGCGACGCGGGTGCCACCTTCAGCACCGGCACCGACCCGGACATGATCGCCTGCGCCAACGCGGCCAAAGAGCTGTTCGACCGCGTGCAGGCGCGCTGGAAAAACGACCAGGTCATCGGCCTCGAACTCTACCGCTACGCCGAAGCACAAGCCCAGGCCATGGGCTGGCAGTTGAACCTCGACATCAAGGGCCACCGCGTCAGCGACTTTCCCCACGCGATCCATCGTGGCGGCGACCTCGGCGACTTCGAGCAGTACCCGAATGCGGGGCTGTGGATTCTGGAAATCCAGATCGCTCACCCGAGCAAGCCGTATGGCGCGTTCTATGAAGACCTACTCGCTTAATTGTTCAAGGGAACCAAAATGGAACGCTGCGCCGAATTCCCCGTACTGTTGTTTTCCTACGGCACCTTGCAGGACAAGGCCGTCCAACTCGCCAGCTTCGGCCGAGAACTGGCAGGCCAGCACGACGCAATGTTGGGCTACTCGAAAAACTGGGTAGAGATTACTGACCCGCAAGTGTTGGCCACCAGTGGCAAGACCCATCACCCGATTGTGGCGCCGAGCACCGAACAAGGCGCCAGCGTTGAAGGCAGGGTGTTTCAGATTACCGAGCAAGAGTTGGCGGCGGCGGATGCGTATGAAGTATCCGACTACAAGCGGGTCAGGGTGGCGTTGGCATCGGGCCTGACGGCTTGGGCGTATGTGCAAGCCTGAACGACCGGCAATTGTTTTCAATCTGTTACAGGAGCGTTTAAAGTATCGCCCCCCGAGAATTGAATCTCGGGATTCAGCCCATGGAGTTACTCAGTGAAGTACGTCAGTAAAGTGGTTGCAGCAGCTGTTCTCGGTTTCACCCTCGCAGGCTGCACCGGCACCGCCATCAAATCCCCGCAATACGACAGCAGCCAATACACCGTGCTGGGTCACAGTGAAGCCACCGCCACCGGCATCATGCTGTTCGGTGTGATCCCAATCGGCCAGAACAGCCGTTTCGTCCGCGCCCAGACGGCTGCCATCCAGGCAAAAGGCGGCGACGCAATGATCAATACCGAAATCCAGGAAAAATGGTTTTGGGCTTGGGTGCTGAGCGGTTACACCACCAAGATCTCCGGTGATGTGGTCAAGCTGAAAGCAGCACACTAAACCGGACGTTGCTCTATTTGGGCGGGATTTAACCTGAGCGAGCGACGTATCATGGGCCAACCTTTCGAGGATGGTCCATGAACCTCAGTATCCTTTACGCACTCGCCGCCGCCGCGCTATTCGGCGCCAGCACCCCGCTCGCCAAAAGCCTCGGCCTGGGCCTCTCGCCCGTGCTGCTCGCAGGCCTGCTTTACCTCGGCAGCGGCGGCGGACTC
>NZ_JAKNRV010000553.1:0-2365 GCF_023072625.1 Pseudomonas emilianonis | reverse complement strand
GATTTTCTTCCAGCCCGGCGTCGACATCCGCACTGCCAACGCCCAAGTCACCGCAGTGTCACAAACCGTGCTCAAGCAAATGCCTCCTGGCATCACACCGCCGCTGATCCTCAACTACAGCGCGTCGCCTGCTGCACGACTTCAAACTGCCGCAAACCCTGATCGCCCGCAGTGATGGCGAGCGCGTGCTGACCAACCTGTTGCACCTCAGCGAACTGCTGCAACAGGCGGCCTCCGAACTGGACGGCGAACAGGCCTTGATCCGCCACCTGGCCGAACACCTCGCGCTGTCGGGGCAGGCCGGTGAAGAACAGATCCTGCGCCTGGAAAGCGACGAGCAACTGGTCAAGGTGGTGACCATCCACAAATCCAAGGGCTTGGAATACGACCTGGTGTTCCTGCCCTTCATCTGCTCGGCCAAACCGGTGGATGGCAGCCGCTTGCCGCTGCATTACCACGATGCCAACGGCAAGTCCCAGGTCAGCCTGCGCCCGACCGTCGAGTTGATTGCCCAGGCCGATGACGAGCGCCTGGCGGAAGACCTGCGTCTGTTCTACGTCGCCCTGACCCGCGCCAAACACGCGTGCTGGCTGGGTATTGCCGACCTCAAGCGCGGCAATAACAACAGCTCCGTGCTGCACCTGTCGGCCCTGGGCTATTTGCTCGGCGCCGGTGCCGCGCTGGCTGAGTCCGCCGGCTTGGCGCGCTGGTTGCTGGATCTACAGGAAGGCTGTTGCGCCGTGCATTACGCGCCGGTGCCCGAATCACAAGCCAGCCTCTTCTACCCGCCGCGTAACGAAGCCACGTTGCTGGCGCCCCTGCTGCCCAAGCGCAAGGCTGCGGAAAACTGGTGGATCGCGTCCTACAGCGCTTTGCGCATCGGCGACAGCATGAGCGCCGCCAGCCTCGAAGCGCCGGAAAGCCCACAAGCCCAGAAGCTGTTCGACGACGAACGCCTCGACCCTGACGCACCGCGTGAAGTGGCGGCGTCGGGCAGTGATATTCACCGTTTCCCACGCGGTCCTAACCCCGGCACCTTCCTCCATGGACTCCTGGAATGGGCGGGCGAAGACGGTTTCGACGTGACCGCGCAGGCGATCGAAAAGGCCGTGGGCGCGCGCTGCAACCGCCGCAATTGGGAAGGCTGGATCATGACCCTCAGCGGTTGGCTCGGCCATCTGCTGCAAACGCCACTGCCGCTGGATAACGATCAGGTCACGCTCAGCGGCCTGCAGCACTACCAGATCGAAATGGAGTTCTGGTTCGCCAGCCATAAAGTCGACGTGCTCGCCCTCGACAAGCTGGTGTGCCAGTACACCCACAACGGCGTCTCTCGCGTCGCGGCGGAACCGGTGTTGCTCAACGGCATGTTCAAGGGCTTTATCGACCTGACCTTCGAACACGACGGCCGTTATTACGTGGCCGACTACAAATCCAACTGGCTCGGCCCCGATGATTCGGCCTACACCCAGCAAGCCATGGAACAGTCGATCCTTGAGCATCGGTACGACCTGCAATACGTGCTTTACCTGCTGGCCCTGCATCGCCAACTCAAGGCGCGCCTGGCGGATTACGACTACGACCGGCATGTCGGCGGCGCGCTCTATCTGTTCCTGCGCGGCACTCGGGCCGCCAGCCAGGGGGCGTACTTCACGCGGCCGCCACGCGCGCTGATCGAGAGCCTGGACCTGATGTTCCAAGGCCAATCGTTACCGCCCAAGGCTGAGCCCGCCTGGGAACAAGGAGTGTTGCTATGAGCCTGTCGCCGTTACCGCTGGAGGCGCTGATGCCCCTCAGCCACGCTCGACCCACCGTGGTGCGCCTGCTCGCCCTGTTGCAGGCGCCGGCCGTGGAAGCCGGCAGCCCGTTGCGCATTCGTCTGGCAGCGCCCACCGGTAAAGCCGCCGCACGGCTCACCGAATCCATCAGCCAGCAAGTGCTGTCGCTGAAAGTGCCTGACAGCGTGCGCGAAAAAATCCCGACCCAGGTCACCACCGTCCACCGCCTGTTGGGCAGCCGCCCGGGCACCCGTCACTTCCGTCATCACTTGGGCAATCCATTGCCGCTGGATGTGCTGGTGGTGGATGAAGCCTCGATGATCGACCTGGAAATGATGGCCAACCTGCTCGACGCCTTGCCGCCCCACGCACGCTTGGTGCTGCTGGGCGACAAGGACCAGCTCGCCTCGGTCGAGGCCGGCGCCGTACTTGGCGATCTGTGCCGCGATGCCGAGGCCGGCTGGTACAGCCCCGACACCCGCCAATGGCTGCAAGCGGTCAGTGGCGAAGACCTGGGCAACAGCGGCCTGCAGGAAGACCGCGACGGCAGCCACCCGCTGGCCCAGCAAGTGGTGATGCTGCGCTAC
>NZ_JAKNRV010000552.1:0-2367 GCF_023072625.1 Pseudomonas emilianonis | reverse complement strand
GGGTGGGCGGTCTTGAGGGCCCGGGCTTCCAGCGCCGAGCAGACCAGGCCGTCGAGGCCGGCTTTCTGCGCCAGGGCCGCCAGGCGCAGCACTTGCTCCTGAGGTTCGATATCCAGGCCGATCGCTGCCAGGTCCTCGCGTTCCATACTGGTCAGCACGGTCACACCGATCAGCAAGGGTTTAGGGCCGCTGCGCTGTTCCAGCACTTCACGGCAGGCGGTCATCATGCGCAGGCCGCCGGAGCAGTGTACGTTAACCATCCACACGCCCATCTCGGCGGCGGCCTTGACCGCCATCGCGGTGGTGTTGGGGATGTCGTGGAATTTCAGGTCGAGGAACACCTCGAAGCCTTTGTCACGCAGGGTGCCGACGATGTCAGCGGCGCAACTGGTGAACAGTTCCTTGCCGACCTTGACCCGGCACAGCTTCGGGTCCAACTGGTCAGCCAGCTTCAGTGCGGCGTCACGGGTGGGGTAATCCAGGGCGACGATGATAGGAGTCTGGCAGACGGACATTGGAATGGGCTCTCAGGCAAGTCGAAATCGGCGCGGATTGTAGCGCAAGCGACGCCGTTGCGGGATCCGATGATCGGTAAATACTGACCAAGCGCGCCCAAGCGGACATTTCGGGCATTTGTATCAAAACAGATACATTCACGACATGCCCTCAACACGCCCTACCGCTAGCCTCGCCCGCACGACCCAACGACCAGCACTTCCAGCCATGTGGCTGGGCGCCTATGCTGACCGCCACCACCAGGCAGATGATCGCACTATGCATACCCCTTCCGTCCCGCTGAACGACGAGCAAAAAGGCGCGGTGAGCGCCGATGAAAAGCGCTGGAACACCCGCGCGCTGATTGTCGACGACGATGTGCCGATCCGCGAACTGCTGATCGACTACCTGGCACGCTTCAATATTCTCGCCACCGGCGTCACCGACGGCGCCGCGATGCGCGTGGCGATGCAAGCCGAAACCTTTGATGTGGTGGTGCTCGACCTGATGCTGCCGGGCGAAGACGGCCTGACGCTGTGCCGCCGGCTGCGCGCCGAGTCGGACATCCCGATCCTGATGCTCACCGCCCGCTGCGAACCCACCGACCGCATCATCGGCCTGGAACTGGGCGCCGACGACTACATGTCCAAGCCGTTCGAGCCGCGTGAATTGGTGGCGCGCATCCAGACTATCCTGCGTCGGGTGCGCGATGACCGCACCGAGCAGCGCGCCAATATCCGCTTCGATAACTGGCGGCTCAACAGCGTGTTGCGCCAACTGGTGGCCGACGATGGCCTGGTGGTGCCGCTGTCCAACGCCGAGTTCCGCCTGCTGTGGGTGTTTATCGAGCGTCCGCGCCGGGTATTGAGCCGCGAACAGTTGCTGGATGCTGCCCGTGGTCGTTCCATCGAGGCCTTCGATCGCAGCATTGATCTGCTGGTCTCGCGCCTGCGCCAGAAGCTGGGCGATGATCCGAAAGCACCGCAGTTGATCAAGACCGTGCGCGGGGAAGGCTATCTGTTCGACGCACGGGATATCGGCTGATGCGCAACGCCTTCAACACGTTGTTCGGGCGGCTGTTCGGTGTGTTGCTGGTGGCGATTGTACTGGCCCATGCGTTGGCGTTTTTCTGGTTCCACCACTACGACCCGCCTCCGCCGCCGGCCAAGGACACTTTCGTCGAGCAACCGGACGGCACGCTGAGGCCTCTGCAGAAACGTCCTCGCCCATGGTTTGGCGGCCCGGTGGTGCCCCTGACGTTTCAGTTTTTCTCGCTGATCACCGCCGCCTGGTATGGGGCCAAATTGTTGAGCCGGCCGATCCAGCGCCTGAGCGAGGCCGCCGAGCGCTTGAGCCTGGACCTCGACAGCCCGCCTCTCGACGAATCCGGCCCCCGTGAAGCAAAACAGGCCGCGTCGACCTTCAACCTGATGCAAAAACGCATTCGCGAACAAGTCGGCCAGCGCGCGCGCATGCTCGGCGCGGTCTCCCATGACCTGCGCACCCCGCTGTCGCGCCTCAAGCTGCGCCTGGAGCAGATCGAAGACACCAAGCTGCAAGGCCAGATGCGCCAGGACCTGAACGACATGATCGGTATGCTCGACGCCACCTTGAGCTACCTGCACGAACAACGCACCAGCGAAAGCCGGCACTGGCTGGATGTGCAGGCGCTGGTCGAGTCGATCAGTGAGAACGCCCAGGACCAAGGTGCGGATGTGCAATGTGCCGGTACCAGTGCGCCGTTGCAGGTACAACCGATGGCGTTGCGCTCGTGCCTCAATAACCTGATCGACAACGCCTTGCGCTACGCCGGCGCCGCCCGCGTGGAGCTGGAAGACGGCCGCGAGGCCCTGGTCGTCCGTGTGATCGACC
>NZ_JAKNRV010000551.1:0-2411 GCF_023072625.1 Pseudomonas emilianonis | reverse complement strand
CGTCGCGGTTCGAGCATCAGGATGGTCTGCCCGGCCAGCCAAGGCTCATTCAACAAGGCTAACGGTACGCGGGTGGTTTTACCGGCGCCGGGCGGTGCTTCCAGCACGGCTTCATGGCGATTCGCCAAGGCGTCACGCAAGGCGGGTAAAACATCATCGATCGGCAACGAATTCATACTGGCTCCAAAGCAGAGCTGCGAGTATAACGGCGAACTGCTGAAGGCCGGTGGTGGTCTCACAAGCACCTCACCGGATCATCGTCGCCTGGCGGATCTGGCTTATAGTCACCTTTCAACCCTGTTCAGGAGTTTTTCTCATGCGTATCGCTTCCCGGGTCATCGGCGGTGTCGTCGCCGTCACGCTGCTGAGCCAACTGACGGCCTGCGGTTCGATTTTCTACCCTGACCGCCGCGGCCAGATCGACGGCAAGATCGACCCGACGATTGCCGTGCTCGATGCCGTGGGCCTGCTGTTCTACGTGATCCCCGGCCTGATCGCCTTCGGCGTCGACTTCGCCACCGGCGCGATCTACTTCGAACCGGGCAAGACCGCACAAGTCGCCCCGGAAAAACTGCAGCAAGCCATCGGCGCCGACGGCAAGGTCGACACGGCCAAGCTGCAGACCATCATCCAGCAGGAAACCGGCCGCACCTTGCCGCTGGACGACCCGCGCATGATCCAGTTCAAGGGCAGCGTGCAACAACTGGCCGCCCTCGGTTTGCAACCGTCCGCCTAAGGATCTGACCCACTTATGAGCACCAGTCCCGAACACGCCCGGCTCTTGCGCCTGGCCACCCGCGCTTCGGTTGGCGTGGCCTCTGTGCTGATTGTGACCAAGGCGATCGCCTGGTGGCTCAGCGGCTCGGTGAGTATGCTCGCCGGGTTGACCGACTCACTGCTCGATGGCGTCACCTCACTGCTCAACCTGCTGGCGGTGCATTACGCCCTGCGCCCGGCCGATGACGATCACCGTTATGGGCATGGCAAGGCGGAGTCGCTGGCCGGTATGGCGCAGGCGTTGTTTATCGCCGGCAGTGCGGTGCTGATTGCGCTGCAGGCATTCGAACGGATCAAGCATCCCGAGCCCGTGGGGGCGCCGTGGCTGAGCATTGGGGTGATTATTTTGTCCCTGGCGCTGACCGTGGCCCTGCTGTTCCTGCAACACCACGTGGTGCGGGAAACCGGCTCAAGTGCCGTGCGCGCCGACTCGCTGCACTACCGCTCGGATTTGCTGCTCAATGGCAGTATTTTGATTGCACTGGTCTTGGCCGGTTTCGGCTTCCATCAGATCGACGCCTGGTTTGGCCTGGGCATCGCGGCCTACATTCTGTGGAGCGCGATTCAGATCGCCCGGGAAAGTTTTGCCGTGTTGATGGACGAAGAACTGCCGCCGGACGTCAGCCAGCACATGCTGGAATTGGCCCGTGGCATACCCGGCGTGCTGGGCGCCCACGACTTGCGCACGCGGATCTCCGGCAACCACTGGTTTGTGCAGTTGCACCTGGAATTGCCGGGGGAGTTGACGCTGTCTGTTGCCCACGGCATCAGCGACCAGGCCGCCGATGCCATTCACGCTGCCTACCCACGGGCCGAAGTGCTGGTACACGCCGACCCGTTGGACGTGGTGAGCGGCGCCCAGGCCTAGTACTGCACCTGGTAGCCGCGACTGCTCAGGCAGTTGCCCTGGGCCTGGCGGTAGGTTTGCACCACTGCCGGGGCCGGGGCGTAGGTGACCGCTTGCGGGTCAAAGCCACTTTGCTGCACAGCCCAGCGATAACAGTCATAACCGTCCTGCTGCACCTGCGCCGGTGACTGGCCATTGGCGGGATAGGCCACCACGTCATCGCCGTTGCCCTGGGGCGCCGGCTGCGGTGCCGGTACTGCGGTCGGCGGCTCCACCACCACGTACTGCTGGGAACTGCTTTCGTAGGTGTAATAGGCACCCGCCGCGAGGAAGAACAGCGCGCTGCCCACCCACACTTCCCGCGCGTAATCCGGCAGGTAATGCACGCGGATGCCATACGGCGGCGCCACCACTACATAGCGCGGGCCTTGCGGGCGATACCAGTAGCCGCCGGAGAAGAAATAATCCTGACCACGGTAAGGCACACGGTAATTGCGCTCGGGAAAACGATCCACCATATAGCCCGGGCGATACTGCGGGCCTGGGCCCCAGCCGTTGCCGTGCCCATCGGGGCGACCTGGCCAGCGATTATCACCGGGACGCTCATTGTGGTAGCCGCCGCCGTTGTTGCCTGGGCGTGAACCGGGGCCGCCAGCCTCCCAATGTTGATTGCCGTCGTTGCGGCGCGGGATGTCGCGGTAGTCACCCTGACGCGGCTCCTGGGTCTGGCGCACAGTATCGGGGCGACCTTGGATCGGCAGGCTGTTCGACGGTTGTGGCTGCGGCG
>NZ_JAKNRV010000550.1:0-2422 GCF_023072625.1 Pseudomonas emilianonis | reverse complement strand
GGGGCCATGCTGGCCTTGCGCGGTGACGGGGTAGTGATTGGCTCGGTGTCCGGCGGCTGCATTGAAGATGACTTGATTGCGCGTTTGCAGGATGGTCGGTTGGCGGATGACGGGCCACCGGTGCAGTTGGTGACCTACGGCGTGACGCGCGATGAAGCGGCGCGGTTTGGCCTGCCGTGTGGCGGCACCCTGCGCCTGACCGAAGAGCGCGTGATGGAGTGGCAGTGGGTGGCCGAGTTGCTGGCGCGCTGTGAAGCCCATGAAATCGTCGCTCGCGAGTTGGACCTGGCCACCGGCAATGTGCGCTTGAGCGCTGCGAGCAAGACCGACGTGGTGACCTTCGACGGCGAGCGCTTGCGCGCCATTTATGGCCCGCGCTGGCGCCTGCTGTTGATCGGCGCCGGGCAGCTGTCACGCTATGTGGCGCAAATGGCGCGGTTGCTGGATTTCGAAGTGCTGATCTGCGACCCGCGTGAAGAGTTCGTGTATGGCTGGGAAGAGCAGCACGGCCGCTTTGTGCCCGGTATGCCTGATGAAGCGGTGCTGAACATCCAGACCGACGAACGCACGGCTATCGTCTGCCTGACCCACGATCCGCGCCTGGACGATATGGCGTTGCTGACGGCATTGAACTCCAGCGCGTTCTATATCGGCGCGCTGGGTTCGCGGGTCAACACCCGTAAACGCCGGGAAAACCTGGCGGCGCTGGGGTTGTCTGCGCAGGCGATTGCGCGGCTGCATGGGCCGATTGGTTTGCATATCGGCAGCCATACACCCGCGGAGATTGCCCTGTCGTTGCTGGCGGAAATTGTCGCGATCAAGAACGGCGTGGCACCGCTGCAGAAAAAGCCGATGCCGGTGCAGGTTGAATGAGCGTCACTGTGATTGTGCTGGCGGCGGGGCAGGGCAGTCGTTTTCGCGCTGCAGCCGGGGCTGATCAGGATAAGTTGCTGGCTGACTGCGTGGGCCGTGACGCTGTAGTGCGGCCGGTGATCGAGCAGGTGCTGGTGAATTTGCCGGCGTGCGCTGTAAAGCGCGTGGTGGTGACCTCGCCCGATCGGCTTGAAGTTATTCGTCTGGCGCAGGCCCATGGCTGCGAGGTAGTGCAGCTGTGCTCGGCCGGAATGGGCGACAGCATTGCCGCGGCGGTCGCGGCCAGTGGTTCCAGCGATGGCTGGCTGGTGGTGCTGGGTGATATGCCGTTCATTCTGCCGTCCAGCATTGAACGGGTGTTGGAGCGCATAGACGGTATCAGCGTGCCGGTGCATGCCGGCCAGTATGGGCATCCGGTTGCGTTTGGACGAGCGTTCGGGCCGGCGTTGATGGCGTTGAAGGGGGATCGCGGGGCCAAGCCACTATTTGCCCAGGGGGAAGTGAGTGAGATCCAGGTAAGCGATCCCGGCGTACTCTGGGATGTAGATCTGCCGCATCTGTTGGATTTCAAACCGCTCTGAAATGTGGGAGGGGGCTTGCCCCCGATTGCGATGTATCAGTCACCAGATGTGTTGACTGGCCCACCGCCATCGGGGTAAGCCCCCTCCCACATTGAATCTTCGGTGTTTTCAGAATCTGTTGGCATAAAAAAGCCCCGCCTGAGTGATCAGGCGGGGCTTTTTAGTGGCGGATGGAATCAGACGAGAGGTTTAGGCTCGTGCTCTTCTTCCAGGGCCTTTGGGTGGTGCTCTGCCACTTCTTCAACGGAACGCGGGGTCTCGTCGACGATTGGGGCAGTGTGCTCGACCACTTCGGCGACAGCCGGTGCGGCAGCGGCAGCAGCGGCGGCAGCTTCGGCTTCCTTGCGGCGACGGCGCACTTCACGTGGGTCGTTCGGCGCACGGCCGTTTTCGGTCAAGGCAATGGCCGGTGCGGCTTCAACCACCGGGGCGGCGGCTTCGGCAACGACGGGTGCTTCAACCACTGGCGCAGGCTCGGCAACCGCTACCGGAGCGGCTTCAACCACTTCGGCAACCGGGGTTGGCGCTGCTTCTACCACAGGGGCAGGGGCGGGCGCTTCAACCGGGGCGGCAGGTTCGGCTGTCCACTGGAAGGCGGTCTGTTCTTCGCGAACTTCACGCACGGCCGGGGCGGCTTCTTCGACAACCGGTGTTTCTACAACGGCTTCAACCACTGGCTGTGGCTCAACCACCGGGGCAGGCTTCGCAGCAACTACTTCGGCTTCTGGTTGGGCTTCGCGAACCGCCGCAACTTCCACTGCCGGAACCACTGGGGCTTCGATCGGGGTAGTTGCTTCTACGACCGGTGCTTCAACCACTGG
Organism: Pseudomonas emilianonis; assembly: GCF_023072625.1. NCBI lineage: Bacteria > Pseudomonadati > Pseudomonadota > Gammaproteobacteria > Pseudomonadales > Pseudomonadaceae > Pseudomonas > Pseudomonas emilianonis. The sequence continues at coordinate 147 of NZ_JAKNRV010000550.1, read as the reverse complement.
GGTCTCGGCGACTGGTGCCTCTACCGCAACGGTTTCTTCGACGGCGGCAGTGGCGCGTTCAGCCTGCTCGTGAGCCTGGGCTTCGGCAGGTGCGCTGATGACCGAGCTGGCAACGGCAGCGGTAACGGCCAGGCCGGCAGCCAGTTC
>NZ_JAKNRV010000054.1:0-21527 GCF_023072625.1 Pseudomonas emilianonis | reverse complement strand
AGCTCCGGCTCCGGCTTCGGCGCTTCGACTTTTTCGGCGGCCGGCGCGGCTTTAGGCTCAGGCACGCCCAACTCCGCCTTAGGCTGCTCGGGAATATGCGCAGCCTTTTTCACTTCCTGCGGCAGGAATACATCCACCAACGCAAAGTAACGCTCATAGAACTTCGGTGCCGAGACAGTCTCACTCGCCACCTTCACCATCGAGTCGTCGGTGGAGCCGATCGGCATCGATACCGAGCCCAGCACACCCACACCCAGGCTTGCGGAGTTGTTGACCTTCTTCAGCGCATAGCGATCCTGCAGGGCGTTGGCAAATATCGTCGAATGATTTTTACCTTTGCCATCGTCCGCGCACACCACGTTGAAGCTGATCTGCATGTGAGTCTCGCCGGTCTGCTGGAAACTCTTGTTACCCACGACCAGCTTCGGATCGCTGCTGGTGATGATGTAACCCTGGCTCAGCAGCGCACGACGCGCGGCCTCGCACGCGGCGATGTCACTGACCGGGTAATCACGGGAGAACGTACCGGAGTCGTCGAAATTCTCGTGCTCGTAAATAGCGGTTTTGGGTGACGAGCAGCCCGTGGCGCCCGCCAACACCAGCGCCAAGCCGAGGCTACGCAAGTGAAATGATGTCGACATTGAAAATCCTGAGGAAAACGATCTGGGCGGTATTGTGCAACAGAACGAGGCCTTGGCGCGCGCATTCCTGTCGGTAAAACGTCACAAGCCTACACAGCGGTGCCTGCAGGAAAAAGCCCGGCGCACATATGGTCAATAAACACGCGTAACTTGGCTGATGCATGGCGACTTGATGGCCACAATATCCAGAAACTGCCACGGTGTTCGAGATGATCATCCAACACCCGTAGCAAACGCCCCTGCCCCACGGCCTCGTTAACCATGTAGTCCGGCAGACAGGCGATGCCCAATCCCTCGTGTACCACATGGTTGAGGGACTCAATGGTGGTACTGACCAGCGGTGTACGCAAGGTCGGCTCGGCGGCGCCCGGCACGTGACGCAACGGCCAGTTTTCCAGCTTGCCGGTGGCGCAGAATTTGTGCCGCAGGCACGCGTGATCGTTGAGATCCTGCGGTTGCTGCGGGGTGCCGTATTGCGCGAAGTAGTCCGGCGTGCCGACAAGCACCAACTGGTAGTAGCCCAGATGACGCGCCATCAAGCGCGAATCTTCCGGCTTGCCCGTGCGAATCACCGCATCGAAACCTTCCTCGATCACGTCGACCATACGGTCGGAAAAATCCACATCCAACTCGATATCCGGGTAGGCGCGCATAAAGTCACTGAGTACCGGCATCAACAAACCGCGCACCTGCGGCAGACTGATGCGCAACTTGCCCCGGGGCGTGGCGCTGGCGTCCGTCAACTCCTGCTCGGCCGCCTCGACCTCGGCCAGAATGCGCCGCGAACGCTCAAGAAACAGTGAGCCTTCGCTGGTCAGCGTGATACTGCGCGTGCTGCGGTGAAACAGCCTTACGCCCAGGCGCTCTTCCAGGCGCGCGATACTTTTGCCCACGGCCGAAGACGATACCCCCAGCACACGGCCAGCAGCGGTAAAGCTGCGCGTCTCCGCCACCTGCACAAATACCGACAGGCTGCTCAAGCTGTCCATGATGACGCCCCGACTGATTACGGACACCTACGTCCGATAAGTTCGGAACCTTAGCCTGTTTTTCCGCGTACCACAGCCCCTTACTCTGCCGCCTTTCCCCTTTAACATGGATAGAGCGTTATGAGCGACAACCCGTCACTGACCCATTGCCCGGCGCACGCCCAGCCTGACGCGCTGCCGCTCGGTGGCTTGCTGGCCCTGGCTTGCGCAGGGTTTATTACCATCCTCACCGAAGCCATGCCCGCAGGGCTCCTGCCGCAGATGGGCGCAGGCCTGGGCGTGTCACCCGCCCTGGTTGGCCAATTGGTCACCCTCTATGCGCTTGGATCGTTGCTCGCGGCCATCCCCTTGACGCTGCTGACGCGTGGTTGGCGCCGCCGACCGCTACTGCTGGTGGCCATTGGTGGCTTTGCCCTGGTCAACAGCGTGACTGCCGTATCCAGCCACTACGGGCTGACGCTGGTAGCGCGCTTTTTCGCCGGGGTATTCGCCGGGTTGCTCTGGGCCCAGCTGGCGGGTTATGCCAGTCGTATGGTCGCCCCTCATCTGCAAGGCCGGGCGATTGCCATCGCAATGCTTGGCGCACCGCTGGCCCTGTCCCTGGGCGTGCCGGCCGGCACACTGCTGGGCACTCTCGTTGGCTGGCGCTTGAGCTTTGCGATCATGACCGGACTGACGCTGGTGCTACTGCTCTGGGCGCGCTGGCAACTGCCGGACTTTGCCGGCCAAGCGGCACAACAGCGCCTGGGCCTGCGCCAGGTGATGACATTGCGCGGCATTCGCCCGGTGCTTTGGGTGACCTTTACCTACGTGCTGGCCCACAACATTCTCTACACCTACATCGCCCCACTGCTGGAGCCCGCCGGAATCGAGGCCGATATCGACCGGGTGCTGCTGGTGTTTGGCCTCGCGGCGTTGTTGAGCATTTGGCTGGTGGGCCTGCTGATCGATCGATGGTTGCGCCCGCTGGTGCTGCTCAGTTGCGCGCTGTTTGGCCTGTCGGCGCTGGCGCTGGCGTTCTGGATCGACTCGCCGGCGGTCATCTACACCGCCGTAGCGGTTTGGGGCCTGGCATTCGGTGGCCTGCCGGCCTTGCTACAAACCGCTCTGGCCAAGTCCGCCGGCGAGTCGGCGGACGCTGCGCAATCGATGCTGGTGACCGTGTGGAACCTGGGCATTGCCGGTGGCGGGTTAGCGGGGGGGTTGCTGCTGCAGAGTTGGGGCGTGTTCGCGTTTCCCTTGGCGGTAGTTGCTTTGATGCTGCTGGCCCTTAGCAAACGCCCATGAAAAAGCCCCCGGTCTTTTCAGGCCGGGGGCTTTTCATTCAAACCGAGATCAGTACTTCTTGATCTCAGCCTTGGTTTCCAACTGCTTGCGGTACGCCGCGAAGTCCTGCTGACCAACACGGGAGGCGAGGAAACGGCGGTATTGTGCCTTCTCGTCGTCCGATGGCGCCGCCGCTTCGTTGACGCTGTTCAAGCGCACGATCACCAAGCTGCCATCAGCGAGGGTCACGGTGGTGAAGGTCGGTTTGTCCTTGGCCGCAGGCTTGGGCATGCGGAACAGGGCTTGCAGCACGACCGGGTCGATCGCTTCCTGGCTACGCGTAGCCGCTGCGGTGACTTTCCAGGCCTGACCATCAATCGGCTGGTTCAGCGGGGTTTTGCCATCACGCAGGCTGGCGATCAACTCGTCAGCGTGAGTCTTGGCAGCCGCGCTGGCGCGTTCCTTGGTCATCTGTGTGCGGATCGCTGCTGCCACGCTTTCCAGCGGCAGTTGCGCAGGCTTCAGGTGTTCTTTGGCCCGCAGCACGATGATGGTTTCCGGGTCGAGCTCGATGGCGGTGCTGTTGGCACCCTCATCCAACACTTCCGGACTGAACGCGGCAGTGACCACGGCACGGTTGGCTGCAACGCCCTCCCCGCCTTCGCGACCAAACGGCGCAGAGGTGTGAACGGTCAGCTTGAGGTCGGACGCTGGCTGAGCCAGGTCGGAGGCTTCAAATGCCGCATCTTCCAATTGCTTGGTCGCTTCGACAAAACGCTGTTCAACCTGTTGATTCTTGAGCTCGTGAGTCAGCTTGCCTTTCAGGCTGGCGAACGATGGCACTTCTGGCGCTTCAACGCCCAATAGCTTGATCAGGTGCCAACCGAAGGTGCTGCGCACGGGTGCCGAAACCTGGTCCTTATTCAAGGCGTACAGGGCTGCTTCGAAGTCCGGATCGTAGACGCCAGGACCGGCAAAGCCGAGGTCACCGCCATTGCTGGCCGAACCTGGGTCCTGGGAGAACTCCTTGGCCAGCGCTTCGAACTGCTCCCCCTTGGCCAGGCGCGCCTGGATTTCTTCGATCTTGGCCTTGGCTTGCGCCTCGGTGACCTTGTCGTTGACTTCAATCAGGATGTGCGCGGCACGACGCTGCTCAGCGAGGTTGGCGGTTTCTTTCTCATACGCCGCCTGCAGTTCATCGTCCTTGACGGTGACCTGGTCGAAGAAGGACGACTTCTTCAACTCCAGATAGTCGATGACCACCTGGTCCGGGGTCATGAACTCTTTGGCGTGCTGGTCGTAGTAAGCCTTGACCTCGTCGTCGGTGAGTTTCACCGCCGCAGGGTTGGCCTTGATATTGACGGTGGCGAAATCGCGGGTCTGTTTTTCCAGACGGGCGAATGCCAGCACCTGTGCGTCAGTCACGAATGCGCTGGCGCCGATGCCGTTACGAATCTGCTGGATCAGCATTTCCTGGGTCATCATCTGACGGAACTGCAGACGGCTGTAGCCCAGTTGACGGATCACCTGATCAAAACGCTCGGCGCTGAACTTGCCGTCCACCTGGAATTGCGGCGTCTGCAGGATCACCTGATCCAGCGCAGCTTCAGAGAAGCTAAACTTGGAATCGGCGGCGCCCTGCAGCTCCAGTTTGCGATCAACCAGCCCCTTGAGGGCGGCGTCGCGCAGCAGCTTTTCGTCGAGCAAGGAAGCATCGAAATCCTTACCGAACCGTTGCATCAACTCGCGACGTTGCATGTCGACGGCCTGGCTCAGTTCGGTCTGGGTGATTGCTTCACCATTGACCTTGGCCACGTCCTGCTTGGTGTTGGTCGAAGCCTGAAAAATAGCCTCGATACCGGTGAACGCCATCAATGCGACGATGATCCCGATAATGGTCTTGGCAATCCAGCCTTGTGAATTGTCCCTGATATTTTGCAGCATGCGTCCCCCAGAAACGGTTGAACTTCAAAAATTGGCAACCGTGGAGCGTGGGTAGAGTCCGGATAGAAGAAAGGCGCATCCGAGGATGCGCCTTCTCGTAACTGGCGGAGCGGACGGGGGTTAGAACCCACACCCCCGGCGTGGTGACCCGATGGATACGTGGGTCAGCTGCCGCTCCGCTGCCAGGCCAGACCTGCGTCGGACCCGGGTAGGTAAAGGCTTGATCGAGGCTTAGTTAACGGCTTCTTTCAGGGCTTTACCGGCTTTGAAACCTGGTTTCTTGGCAGCAGCGATTTGCAGTGCTTTGCCAGTCTGTGGGTTACGGCCAGTGCGAGCTGGACGGTCAGTCACAGAGAAAGTACCGAAACCTACCAGTACCACCGAGTCGCCGGCCTTAAGAGCGCCAGTGACGGATTCGATTACTGCGTCCAGCGCACGGCCAGCAGCAGCTTTCGGGATATCAGCGGATGCGGCGATAGCATCAATCAGTTCCGACTTGTTCACTCTAAGTCCCCTTATATATCTATTGAGTATGATTCTAAGTTTTTTGGTGAAAGCAAAAACCAGTGCTGAATGGACTACAGACACTTAAGAGCCGCTTTATAACAAGGGCTCTAAAAAGCTGTCAAGGAAGCCCCCAGGCTTTAACGCATTAATGCGTGCTAATTCTTTCCTTGGAATCAGACTCGCGCTTTTCGTCCTTAGCGACTATCTCCGGAGCCACATCCGGCAAGGGCTCCGGCGCGTATTGCAGCGCAATTTGCAGGACCTCGTCAATCCATTTAACTGGTTTAATCTGAAGATCTTGCTTGATATTGTCAGGAATTTCCTTCAAGTCGCGGACATTCTCTTCAGGAATGATCACGGTCTTGATTCCACCCCGGTGTGCGGCGAGCAATTTCTCTTTCAGACCACCGATGGCCAATACCTGGCCACGCAGGGTGATTTCCCCGGTCATCGCCACATCGGCGCGCACCGGAATGCCGGTCAGGGCCGATACCAGGGCCGTACACATGCCTACGCCAGCGCTAGGGCCGTCTTTCGGGGTCGCCCCTTCCGGCATGTGGATGTGGATGTCGTGCTTCTCGTGGAAGTCCAGGGGAATCCCCAGGCTCCGGGCGCGGCTGCGCACCACGGTCTGCGCGGCGGTGATGGATTCGACCATCACGTCACCCAGGGAACCGGTCTTGATCAATTGGCCTTTGCCTGGAATCACCGCAGCTTCGATGGTCAGCAATTCACCGCCCACCTGGGTCCACGCCAGGCCAGTCACCTGCCCTACCTGATCCTGCTGTTCAGCCAAGCCGTAACTGAATTTACGCACGCCAAGGTAGTGCTCCAGCACATCGGCCGTGACCTTCACCGAGAAGCGTTTTTCCAGTGCATGTTCCTTGACCGCCTTGCGGCAAATCTTCGCGATCTGGCGCTCAAGCCCCCGTACACCGGCCTCGCGGGTGTAGTAACGCACCATGTCGCGGATCGACTCGACCGCGAATTCAATCTCGCCTTTCTTCAGGCCATTGGCCGTAATCTGCTTGGGCGCGAGGTATTTGACGGCGATGTTGATCTTCTCGTCTTCGGTGTAACCCGGCAGACGAATCACCTCCATCCGGTCCAGCAACGCTGGCGGAATGTTCATGGAGTTGGAGGTACACAGGAACATCACGTCGGACAGGTCGTAGTCGACTTCCAGGTAATGGTCGTTGAAATTGTGGTTTTGTTCGGGATCGAGCACTTCGAGCAAGGCCGATGCCGGATCGCCGCGCATGTCGCTGCCCATTTTGTCGATTTCATCGAGCAGGAACAGCGGGTTGCGCACCCCCACCTTTGTCATCTTTTGAATCAATCTTCCTGGCATCGAACCGATATATGTCCGGCGATGACCCCGAATTTCCGCTTCATCACGCACGCCGCCGAGAGCCATCCGCACGAATTTACGGTTGGTGGCATTGGCAATCGATTCGGCCAGGGAGGTTTTACCCACACCAGGCGGACCGACCAGGCACAGCACCGGGCCACGAATTTTCTTCACGCGCTTTTGCACGGCGAGGTATTCGAGAATGCGTTCTTTGACTTCTTCGAGGCCATAGTGGTCGGCGTCGAGGATATCTTCGGCGCGAGCCAGGTCCAGGCGGACCTTGGTCTGAGCCTTCCACGGCACCTGCACCAGCCAATCGATGTAGGAACGAACCACAGTGGCTTCGGCCGACATCGGCGACATTTGCTTGAGCTTGTTCAGCTCGGCATTGGCTTTGGTCAGGGCGTCTTTTGGCAGGCCGGCGGCATCGATGCGCTTTTTCAGCTCTTCGATTTCGTTGTGGCCTTCCTCGCTGTCGCCGAGTTCTTTCTGAATGGCCTTCATCTGCTCATTCAGGTAGTACTCGCGCTGGCTGCGCTCCATTTGTTTCTTCACGCGACCACGGATGCGTTTTTCAACCTGCAGCAGGTCGATTTCGGCATCGAGCAGCGCCAGGACGTGTTCGACACGGGCCGGCAGGTCGATGATTTCGAGGATGTCTTGCTTCTGCTCGATTTTCAGCGCCATGTGCGCGGCCATGGTGTCGACCAGGCGGCTAGGCTCATCAATGCTGTTGAGGGAAGACAGGACTTCAGCCGGGACTTTCTTGCCCAACTGCACATACTGCTCGAACTGCGAGAGCAGGCTGCGTACAAATACTTCGGACTCGCGCTCCGGGGCCTCGACTTCGTCGATCAGCGCCACTTCGGCGCGCAGGTGGCCGTCCACCTCCATGAAACGCTCGACCGCACCACGCTGCTCACCTTCCACCAGCACCTTGACGGTGCCATCGGGCAGCTTGAGCAGTTGCAGGACAGTCGCAACGGTACCGACGCGATACAGGGCATCTTCGCCTGGATCATCATCAGCAGGGTTTCTCTGGGCCAACAGCAGGATCTGCTTGTCGCCCGTCATCGCAGCCTCGAGGGCTTCGATAGACTTCTCGCGCCCCACGAACAGCGGGATAACCATGTGCGGATAGACGACGACATCACGCAACGGCAGGAGAGGCAATTCGATGGTTGTCTTCATGATTTCGCCTCTATGACAGTTGAAAAGTAAGCATGAAACCAAGATGGGGGCTGCTAGCAAAAAAAACAAGCTCAATGCCAGCAGTTAAACGCAGGAAAAACACACCCTTAAAACAAAAGGGGCCCCTAAAGGCCCCTTGTTGTTATGCAGCTGCAGGACGCTTACGCGTCTGGCGCAGCCTTGGCAGCCGGCTCACTGTTTTCGTAGATATACAGTGGCTTGGACTTACCTTCGATAACGCTTTCGTCGATCACCACTTTACTCACCTCGGACTGCGAGGGAATTTCGTACATGGTGTCGAGCAATACGCCTTCGAGGATCGAACGCAGGCCACGCGCACCGGTCTTGCGCTCCAGTGCCCGCTTGGCCACTGATTTGAGTGCGTCGGTACGGAACTCGAGGTCTACGCCTTCCATTTCGAACAGCTTGGCATATTGCTTGGTCAGGGCGTTTTTCGGCTCGGTGAGGATCTGAATCAGAGCAGCCTCATCCAACTCGTCCAATGTCGCCAGGACCGGCAGACGACCAACGAATTCCGGGATCAGACCAAACTTGACCAAATCGTCAGGTTCAACTTCACGCAGGGACTCGCCCACCTTCTTGCCTTCTTCCTTGCTGCGCACTTCTGCACTGAAACCGATGCCACCACGGGTGGAACGGTTTTGAATAACCTTTTCCAGACCGGAGAATGCACCGCCGCAGATGAACAGGATATTGCGCGTATCAACCTGAAGGAATTCCTGCTGCGGGTGCTTGCGGCCACCTTGTGGCGGTACGGAAGCAACCGTGCCTTCGATCAGTTTCAACAAGGCTTGCTGCACGCCTTCACCGGAAACATCCCGAGTGATCGACGGGTTGTCGGACTTGCGCGAAATCTTGTCGATTTCGTCGATGTAGACAATACCCATCTGGGCTTTCTCTACGTCGTAGTCGCACTTCTGCAGCAACTTCTGAATGATGTTCTCGACGTCTTCACCCACGTAGCCAGCCTCGGTGAGGGTGGTAGCGTCGGCGATGGTGAACGGAACGTTCAGCAGGCGAGCAAGGGTTTCTGCAAGCAGGGTTTTACCCGAGCCTGTAGGACCGATCAGCAAGATATTGCTCTTGCCGAGCTCGACTTCGTCGTTTTTCTTGTCACGCTGGTTCAAGCGTTTGTAGTGGTTGTACACCGCTACGGCCAGAACCTTTTTTGCACGCTCTTGACCAATCACGTACTGATCAAGGATGCCGCTGATTTCTTTAGGCGAAGGCAATTTATGCGCGCTGCTCTCGGCCTGGGCTTCCTGCACCTCCTCACGGATGATGTCATTGCACAGGTCGACGCACTCGTCGCAGATAAAGACCGAGGGGCCGGCAATCAATTTGCGTACTTCATGCTGGCTTTTGCCACAGAAGGAGCAATAGAGCAGCTTGCCGTTGTCCTCGCCGTTGCGGGTGTCAGTCATTCGTTCGATCCAAATCCGATAGGCTTGCAACACAAGATGAAGGCTTATGCGGGCTTTTTCAAGCCCGCAGGTGATCGGACTTGCCGACCAGCCCTATTTTGAGCTGCTTATATTAAGCGGGGCGCTTTTCAATCACTGCGTCGATCAACCCGTAATCACGCGCGGCTTCAGCGCTCATGAAATTGTCACGGTTGGTATCACGCTCGATTTCTTCCAAGGTGTGCCCGCTGTGCTTGGCCATCAGCGTGTTAAGACGCTCACGAATAAAGAGGATTTCCTTGGCATGGATTTCGATGTCCGATGCCTGACCCTGGAAACCGCCCAGTGGCTGGTGAATCATCACGCGCGAGTTCGGCAGGCAGTATCGCTTGCCTTCGGCACCCGCAGTCAGCAGGAAAGCGCCCATGCTGCAGGCTTGGCCGATGCAGGTGGTCGACACGTTTGGCTTGATGAACTGCATGGTGTCGTAGATCGACATACCTGCAGTCACCGAACCGCCCGGCGAGTTAATGTAAAGATGGATGTCCTTGTCCGGGTTTTCCGCTTCAAGGAACAGCAGTTGCGCACAAATCAGGTTGGCCATGTAGTCCTCTACTGGGCCCACCAGAAAGATCACTCGCTCCTTGAGCAGGCGCGAGTAGATGTCGTAGGCGCGTTCGCCACGAGCGGACTGCTCGACAACCATCGGGACCAGGCCGCCTGCGGCCTGGATATCAGAGTTCTGCTGAATATAGGAATTACGGAACATGCTCTGCAGTTACTCCCAAATAGTCATGTCTTGAAAACGCATAAGCCAGCGCGAGGCTGGCTTATGGTTGTATTTCGAACGAGTTGGACAATCAGTCGGCTTGTGCTGCTTCCGCCGGCTTGACTGCTTCTTCGTAAGAGACCGCTTTATCGGTCACCTTAGCCTTCTGCAGAACAGTATCCACAACTTGTTCTTCCAGCACAACCGAACGTACTTCGTTCAGCTGCTGGTCGTTCTTGTAGTACCAAGCCACAACCTGCTCAGGCTCCTGGTAGGCCGAAGCCATTTCCTGGATCATTTCACGAACGCGGTCTTCGTCAGGCTTGAGGTCGAACTGCTTGACCACTTCAGCCACGATCAGGCCCAGCACGACGCGGCGCTTGGCTTGCTCTTCGAACAGCTCGGCCGGCAGTTGGTCAGGCTTGATGTTGCCACCAAACTGCTGAACAGCTTGTACGCGCAGGCGATCCACTTCGTTGGACAGCAGAGCCTTAGGCACTTCGATCGGGTTGGCGGTCAGCAGACCGTCCATAACCTGGTTCTTGACCTTGGACTTGACGGCCTGACGCAGCTCACGCTCCATGTTCTTGCGAACTTCGGTGCGGAAGCCGTCGATGCCGGTTTCCTTGATGCCGAATTGAGCGAAGAACTCTTCGTTCAGCTCTGGCAGCTTAGGCTCGGAAACGCTGTTGACCGTCACGGTGAACTCGGCGGCTTTGCCGGCCAGGTCCAGGTTCTGGTAGTCACCCGGGAAAGTCAGGTTCAGAACGCGCTCTTCGCCAGCTTTTGCACCAACCAGACCCTCTTCAAAACCAGGGATCATGCGGTTGGAGCCCAGCACCAGCTGAGTGCCCTTGGCGGAGCCGCCAGCGAATGCTTCGCCGTCAACCTTGCCCACGAAATCGATGTTCAACTGGTCTTCGTTCTGGGCAGCACGCTCGGCCACTTCGAAACGCGTGTTCTGCTTGCGCAGGACTTCCAGCATGTTGTCCAGGTCGGCATCAGCCACTTCAGCGCTCAGGCGCTCGATAGCGATACCTTCGAAACCGGCAACTTCGAACTCTGGGAACACTTCGAATACAGCAACGTACTCCAGGTCCTTGCCCGCTTCCAGGGACTTAGGCTCGATCGACGGCGAGCCGGCCGGGTTCAGCTTTTGCTCAACAACCGCTTCGTAGAAAGAAGCCTGGATCACATCGCCTACCGCTTCCTGACGCGCATCAGCACCAAAACGGCGCTTGATTTCGCTCATTGGCACTTTGCCTGGACGGAAGCCAGCGATCTTGGCCTTTTGGGCAGTCTGCTGCAGACGCTTGTTGACCGCAGTCTCGATGCGCTCTGCCGGCACGGTGATGCTCAGGCGGCGCTCGAGAGCAGTAGTATTTTCAACAGAAACTTGCATGGATATTCCTCGTTGCACAGACGTTAGCCGGCCGTTTCCGACCCCAGAATCAAGGGCATGCATTCTAGTGGGTCAAACTCAAGAAGTCACCCTACTGGAAACGGGTAAAAAAACAGCAGGCAATTTATCGGTACGAAGACACTGTTGCGCCTCGCCCCGGTGACAAATACAGCCAATCACGCCAGGGCTCTGCGCCGACCCTTCTATATATAGAAGAAGTCGCCAATCATCTCCCTGACGGCCAGCCCCGCGAACAGAACCGGCGGGCAGCGCGGCATCATCGAGACACATAAATACGACGAAACGCCCTGCCTTGCGACCCAGAACCTGCGGCCGCGGAATACTCGAACCGCTAAAACAAAAAAGGCGCCAGACTGTTAGATCTGGCGCCTTTCGAATATGGGGTGGACGAAGGGGATCGAACCCTCGACAACGGGAGTCACAATCCCGTGCTCTACCAACTGAGCTACGCCCACCATATTGCGTTAACAAAGAAACCAAACCACTTCTTTGTCGAACCTCACCCCGCCTTCCGGCCGGGCAAAGTTTTAATTGGTGCGGATGAAGAGACTCGAACTCTTACGCCTCGCGGCGCTGGAACCTAAATCCAGTGTGTCTACCAATTCCACCACATCCGCGCTTGAAGCTCTTAAAGCAAAGGCGCCAGATGGTTAATCTGGCGCCTCTTTCAAAATATGGGGTGGACGAAGGGGATCGAACCCTCGACAACGGGAGTCACAATCCCGTGCTCTACCAACTGAGCTACGCCCACCATCTAACGCTACTTGTGCCAAAGCTGCCTAATGGCGCACCCGGCAGGACTCGAACCTGCGACCATCCGCTTAGAAGGCGGATGCTCTATCCAGCTGAGCTACGGGCGCCTGATTAATCTGTACTCTTTGAGGATTACAAACTAAGTGCTTCCAGCCTTGCAGAGCAACAATCCTGCTTGACCTTCTTAACCAGTGCTAGGCTGTGCCCGACAAGTGCGACGAATAGTATAGACGCACCGGAAAGCCGTCAAATCTTTTTTGAAAAAAATTCATTTTATTTAAGGGGTTAGGCCAATTTGCAGACCAAGCGCCTTTGCCCTCGCGCGCTGGCATGCGAGAATGCGCGCACTTTTCTTCCCCCTCTCGATGGTTAATCACGCGTAATGACTGCACAACTTATCGACGGCAAATCAATCGCCGCCAGCCTGCGCCAGCAGATCGCCAAACGCGTCACCGAGCGTAGCCAGCATGGCCTGCGCACGCCTGGCCTCGCGGTGATCCTGGTCGGCAGCGATCCTGCGTCTCAGGTTTATGTCTCGCACAAGCGTAAGGACTGTGAAGAGGTCGGCTTTATTTCCAAGGCCTACGACTTACCTTCCGAGACCACCCAGCAGGCCCTTACCGACCTGATCGACGGCCTCAACGATGACCCGAACATCGACGGCATCCTGGTGCAACTGCCATTGCCCGCGCATCTGGACGCCTCCCAGTTGCTCGAACGCATCCGCCCGGACAAAGACGTCGACGGCTTCCACCCGTATAACGTCGGCCGCCTGGCCCAGCGCATCCCGCTGCTGCGCCCATGCACGCCGAAAGGCATCATGACCCTGCTGGAAAGCACCGGCGTCAATCTTTACGGCCTCGACGCCGTGATCGTCGGCGCCTCCAACATCGTTGGGCGCCCGATGGCCATGGAACTGCTGCTGGCCGGCTGCACCGTGACCGTGACCCACCGCTTCACCAAAGACCTCGCCGGTCACGTCGGCCGTGCCGACCTGGTGGTGGTGGCCGCTGGCAAGCCGGGCCTGGTCAAGGGTGAATGGATCAAGGAAGGCGCGATCGTCATCGACGTCGGCATCAACCGTCAGGCAGACGGCAAGCTGGTCGGCGACGTGGTGTACGAAACCGCCCTACCCCGTGCCGGCTGGATCACCCCGGTACCGGGCGGCGTTGGCCCGATGACCCGTGCCTGCCTGCTGGAAAACACGCTATATGCGGCCGAAACCCTGCACGACTGATCATCTGCCGCACTGAAAAAGCCCTGCCTTATCGCAGGGCTTTTGGTTTCTGGTGAACCTCATGCTCTGCTATCGTGCATCTGCGGCTGACATTTTCGGTATCAACCAAATGCCGCAGGAACCCCAGGAGTGCTTTTAGTCATGCGTAATCTTCATGCCGCCCCTCTGCTGATCCTCATTGCGGTGTTGATCTCGGCCTGCACCACCCAGCTCACTGAAGCGGGCAAGCAAATCAACCTCGTCACAGCCTCATCCGCCAACGCTTGCCACGTCGTCAAAGCATTCACGGTAGAGGGCTCCTCCAACGGCGACGCACTGAACACGGCATTCAATAAAGCCGCGGAGGTTGGCGCTGACAGCGTGAGCATCGTCGATGTGAGGGACGGTGGCAAAATGCAGGTAGCCGCCTTGAATTGCCGACGCTGACAAATCCGCCCAATAAAATACTTACCCGAACATCCGGCTCGACAACCCGTGCGCAGCGCCGGGTTTCTCGTTTCTTCGACATCCTTTTCACCCGCTATCGACGGGATCGGGCGCAACTTACCCCTACTCCTTTGAAGAACTCCATTAGGCCCGCCCATAAGCGGGCCCTTTTTTTGCCCACGAATGCGTACAAACCCAACCAATCATCGTCTTACAGCCTTTATTTAAAGGCTCTCTATCGTTTTCTGATCCATACTCCTAAAATGTAACGTCATTTTTCATATAGCCCGTTGCAGAACGGTATTTCTTACTTTTTTTAGCGAGTTCATCCGCGTGAAAATTCGTCTCTCTCTCGTCAGCCTTTTATTTGCTTTCACCGGCACCTGTGCGCACGCCGCCGAAACCACCCTGGCCCCGCGTGACACCTCGAAACTGCAAATCGCTTCCGGCAGCGCCATGCTGGTCGACCTGCAAACCAACAAAGTCATCTATTCCAGCAACCCGGACGTGGTGGTGCCCATCGCTTCCGTGAGCAAGCTCATGACCGGCTTGATCGTGCTGGAAGCCAAGCAGAACATGGACGAGTACATCGACATCAACATCACCGACACGCCGGAAATGAAAGGCGTGTTCTCCCGAGTGAAGATCGGCAGCCAAATGCCGCGTAAAGAGATGTTACTGATCGCCCTGATGTCCTCGGAAAACCGCGCCGCCGCCAGCCTGGCCCACCACTATCCGGGCGGCTACCCAGCCTTCATTGCGGCGATGAACGCCAAGGCCAAGGCGCTGGGCATGACCAGCACCCATTACGTCGAGCCTACCGGCCTGTCCATCCATAACGTGTCGACCGCCAGGGACTTGAGCAAGCTGCTGGCCTACGCGCGTAAATTCCCGATGCTGAGCCAATTGAGCACCACCAAGGAAAAGACCGTCGCGTTCCGCAAGCCCAACTACACCTTGGGTTTCTCCAACACCGACCACCTGATCAATCGCGCCAACTGGGATATCAAGCTGACCAAGACCGGCTTTACCAACCAGGCCGGCCACTGCCTGGTGCTGGTGACCAGCATGGGTAACCGCCCGGTGTCGCTGGTGATCCTCGATGCCTTCGGCAAGTTCACCCACTTCGCCGACGCCAGCCGTATTCGCAACTGGGTCGAGACCGGCAAGGGCGGTTCGGTGCCGGACGTTGCGTTGCGCTACAAGGCCGACAAGAACCTGAAAAACCGCCCGAACACGGCAGAAGTTCGCCGCTGAACCAAAACACACCCGTCTGACCAATGCCCCGACCTGTTCGGGGCATTGTTTTTTCTGCATGCACCACGCAAAAACAGACGGTTGGTCTGCGGCAAAATAGCGCACGAGCGGGCTTTTACTTTGCGCCTGAACTGCCGCTAAATGTTCACCCCTTTTAATCGACTTCGTTCATGACTCGTTTCAAACGCATCAGTCCCTGGATAGCCTGCCTGGCCGTCGTGCTGAACATGCTGGCCATGCCGCTCAGCCGCGCTATGCAGACGCCGGATATGGGACTGTTGCTGTGGGGCGGATTCTGCTCGGGGGGCGCCTCGCAAGCGCTGCCGCCCAACTTGAGCAAGCTGATCGACCCGCTCCAGACGGCGCCGTCAAACACCGCCATGAAACACAGCGATTGCTGCTGTGGCCACGCAGGGCTGGCAGCGCTGCCATCCGACTACTACCGACATTTCCTACCGCGCAATGCGCCCGACACCGCCCTCGACAACCCCGAGTTGCCGACGCTGCACCCCAGAATCCGCTGGCCGAGCCTGAGCCCGCGCGCCTCCCCTACCGCTTGATCGACACCGGCGCCGCCCCACAGGCGGCCCGATCTGCTTATCAGCCGCCTGACCGGGCGTCCTCGAAGTGTCTTGATCATCAGGAAAGGTGCGTTATGCCTGCTCGAATGACTTTGCCTCGCGCAAAGCGTGTCTCTGTGTCCCGCCCGCTATGGCCCTTGCTGTCCATCGGCCTGTTCGCCCTCAACCCGTTGTCCTCGGCCCTGGCCGAAACCGGCAAAACCGAAGACTCAACCCTCACCCTCGGCACCGTCACGGTCCAGGGCGCCAGCGCCAGCAGTGGCCCGCTGAGCACCAGCAGCGTGCTCAGCTCGGTGGATGTGCTCGGCGCCGACATTCTCGAAAAAATGCCGGTCAACTACAGTTGGGAGCTGTTCAGCCGTGCGCCGGGGGTGATACTCACCGAGTTCAACCAAGGCACCACCTCCGGCAAGATTTCCTTTCGCGGCTTTAACGGCGAAGGCGAAGTCAACGCAGTGAAGCTGTTGATCGACGGCATTCCAAGCAATAGCAACGACGGCAACATGCCGTTCATGGACATGATTTTCCCGATGGAGCTGGACAGCATCGAAGTGGTGCGCGGCACCAGCGATGCGCGCTACGGCCTGAACAACATCGCCGGCAACGTCAATATGCTGACCCGCACCGGCGGCGACTACACCAAGGCGCGGGTGCGCTACGGCAGCTACAACACCCAGGAAACGCAACTGGCCAAGGGCATCGAAGGCAGCAACTGGACGCAGAACTACTTCTTCGCCTATCAGAAGTCCGACGGTTACCGCGATCACGCCGAGGCGGACAAGTTTTCCATGTCCGGCAAATGGTTCTACACCCCGGACGACAACAGCTACCGCATCGGCCTGATCGCCCGTCACTACGAAACCGAGGCGCAGGAGCCCGGCTACTTGAGTGAAGAAGATGCCCACCAGCACCCGAGCATGACCAACAGCTACAACGCCTCCGACAAAGGCACGCGGCGGATGAACCAGGTCAGCGTGCACTTCGACACCGATCTGGCCGAGACGCTGGCCTGGTCGGCGAAAACCTATGTCAACACCTTCGACGACCGGCGCTGGACGCAATACTGGCGCACCAGCGCCCAACAGGAGCGCGATGCCTACGAAACCCAGTACGGCGCCCTCACCTCCCTGACCTGGCGCCCGGAAGTCAGCTGGCTGTACGACTTTGCCCTGGAAGGCGGCGCGGACATGCAGCAGCAACAGAACAAGAGCGAGCGCTACCGCACCAAGGACCGCGTGCGCCTGGCCCAAACCCGCGACCAGCAATTCGACTTTGACACCTACGGCGCCTACGTCCAGGCCGAGATCAAGCCGTTCGAGTCGCTGAAAATCGTCCCGGCGTATCGCGTCGATAAGATCCAGGGCAACTTCACCAACGAAATGACCGGCATGGACTACGACATCAACGACTATGGGCTGATCAAACAACCCAAGCTCAGCGTGGTGTATTCACCGTGGGACGTGGCCAGCGTCTACGCCAACTGGGGGCGTACCTTCCAGGTCGGCACCGGCGCGGCGGCCTATAAGATTCCACCGCGGGATACCAACCTGGCGCCGTCGATCAACGAAGGCTGGGAAACCGGGATCAAGTTCACCCCGGCGGACTGGATCGATGGCCGCGTCGCCTATTGGCAGCAAGAGGCCAGCGGTGAAGTCAGTCGCCGGCTCAATGACCCGAGCGGCGAGTCGGATAACGTCGGCGAAACCCGGCGCTGGGGATATGACGCGCAGCTGAACCTGCACCCGAACGAACGCACCGACATCTGGATGGCCTACTCCTGGCAGTATTCGAAAATCCTCCAGCCGAGCTCGAGCTTGCCCAACAGCAAAGGCCAGGAAATCGACCACATCCCTCATCACCTGTACAACGCCGGCGTCAGCTACAAGGCCACGCCCGCCCTGCAGTTGACGGCGTGGATGAACGGCCAGACCAACTACTACCTGGAACGCGAGAACACCAAGGGCACTTACGGCGGCTACGTCTTGATGAACCTCGGCGCCACGTACCAAGTGACTGAATCGGTCAGTGTCGACCTGCAATTGAAAAACCTCACCAACCGCTACTACGAATACGTCTGGTATGACCCGGACGGCGCCCAGGCCTCGCTGCACTCACCCGGCGACGGGCGAGCGCTGTATACCGGCGTCACCGTGGACTTCTGATTGGCACAGCCGCCGGGGCTCGATGAACGTTCATGTCGGCAAGCGTAAAAACTGAACGTTCACTTCAAACCCGTCTTCCCTGCCTGTCGCCGGCGACGCCAGGGTCATACGCGCCTTGACCCCGTGGACGATGGTCTTGGCAATCGCCAGCCCCAGCCCTGTACCGCTGGCTTCGCTGCTGCCGCGCACGAAACGCTCGGTCAGGCGCTGCAACACCGACGCCGGCACAGCCGGTCCGCCGTTGACCACCCGCAATAGCGCCTGGTCCGTGAGGCTGACGTCGACCGGTTGATCCGCCGCGCCGTACTTCAACGCATTCTCGATCAAGTTACGCAGCAGGATGCCGAACGCGTCCGGGTCAATCGCGCAATAAACGCTGCCCTCGGTTGGCAACTGCAACCGAATGCGCTGCCCGCTGCTGCGATTCCACTCATCGACCCCATGGGCCAGTAATGGAATCAGGTCCTGGGGCGCCTCGGACAACAGCCCGCCGCCCTCGGCCTTGGCCAACTGCATGAGTTTTTCCGAGAGCCGCGCCAGTTCGCGCAGGGAATGTTCGATCTTCCCCGCACGCACGCGCAACGGGCCTTCCGGTGCTTCCTGGCGCAAGCGCTGGATCTGCGCCAATGTCGCCGCCAACGGCGTGCGCAACTCGTGGGCACTGTTGGCAGTGAAGCTGCGCTCAGCCTCCAAGGCCTTGCGCAAGCGCTCCAGCAGGTGGTTGACCGCATCGGCCAACGGGTCGATTTCAGCCGGCAGCCGCGCCACGCTGATCGGCGACAAATCCCCCACGCCACGGGCTTCCACGGCACGGCGATAAGCCAACACGCTACGCAGGCTGAGGCGCACAAACAGCCAAGTGCCCAACAGGCTGATGGGGATCAGTGCCAATAACGGCAACAACAGGGCCATCAAGGCTTCTCGCGCCGCCTCACGGCGATGCCCCAGCGGCTCGGCGATCTCAATGAACACGGTGTCACGCAGCGCACTCGCGCCATACAGCCGGTACTTTTGCGTGGTGGAAAACCCTTCACTCGGCCGTTCGTTGAAGATCTTCGGATCGGCGTCATGGGACTGCATCAGAATCTGGCCCTGGGCGTCGCGCACCAGGTACGTCAGGTATTCCTTATGCATCTTCAGGGTGGCGACGTGTTGGGCCGCGCGCGGCTCCTCGCGGTTGCTGATTTCCAGCACGGCCAAGGGCAGGATGCGTTGGGCCGTCTCTTCCAGGGCGCTGTCGAACGCCTCGTTCAATTCGTGCTGCACCACCAGCCAGGCCCCGACAGTTGCCCCCAGCCAGAGCAAGGTCATGCCCAGGGTCAACCCCAGGCCGAGGCGTTTTTGCAGGCTGATCGATGACTTCATACGGCCATCAACCGATAACCCATGCCACGCACGGTTTCCACCAAGTCGCGGCCGAGTTTTTTGCGCAGGCGGCTGATGTAGACCTCGATGGTGTTGCTCTCGATTTCCGCGCCAAAAGCGTACAAGCGCTCTTCGAGCTGCGACTTCGACAGCAATGCCGTAGGGCGCTGCACAAACGCCTCGAACAACGCCCATTCACGCGCCGTGAGGTCGACGGTGATGCCGGCGCGCTGCACGGTGCGCGCGTTCATATCGATCTGTAAGTCGCCGAGCTTGATCAGCGGGTTGGGGTTGCCGCTGTAACGCCGGGCCACGGCGGCCACCCGGGCCGAGAGTTCGAACAGGTCGAAAGGTTTGACCAGGTAGTCGTCGGCCCCGGCGTTGAGGCCGGCGATGCGATCGGATATCTGGTCCTGGGCGGTGAGGATAATCACCGGGGTCACGTTGCCAGCCGAGCGCTGCTGGCGCAAAAAGTCCAGCCCGCGCCCGTCGGGCAGCATCAGGTCGAGCAGGATCAGGTCATACGGCGTGGTGCGCACGCTGTTGTTCGCATGGTCCAGTCGCTGCACCCAATCGACCGCGTGGCCGTCATCGGCAATCTGTTCGCGCACCGCCTCGCCCAGCCCGGGTGCATCCTCGACCAATAAAACCCGCATCTGGCACCTCCTGTGATGGTTGTCGTGGAGCACCTTACCCACCTTTCCTGACGCGAATCTGAAGATTCAGCTAGTTGTCAGGAATGACCTTTAGGGTAAGCCGCAAATGCCAATCCGGCCGGAGACAGATCATGAAATCAGCTTTTATTGTCAGCACCACATTGCTAAGCGTCCTGCTCGGCGGGTACGCCTTGGCCGATGAAGACTGCAGCGAGCCGGTCAGCGACTGGCAACCACGCGAAACCCTGCGCCAGCAAGTGGAGCAGCAATACGGCTGGAGCGTGCAGCGCATCAAGGTCGACGACGGCTGCTACGAGCTCAAGGGCACCGACCGCAAGGGCAATGCGATCGAAGCCAGCTACGCACCGGCCTCGCTTCGCCTGCACAAACTGGAAATCCACTTCGGCGCCAACGGCGACGCCCGGGATTACCTCAACCGCCCGGGATCTGAATGATCATCGCGTCTTTCCACGGCTTTCAGGTTGCTGTCAGCCAGCAGGTCCAGGCTCTCGCCACAACGTTCAACCAGGACATCCTCATGAAAAAAATCATTGCTGCAACTTGCCTCGCCGGCGCCATCGCCCTGCCGGGGCTGGCCCAGGCCCGCGAAGTGACCCTGACCACACAGCTCAAGGACTACAGCGGCAACGGCGCTTACCTGGCGATTTACGTCACCGACGCCAACGGCCAGTACCAGAAAACCCTTTGGGTCGCCGGCAAGAAGGCCAAGTACTACCGGCACCTGAGCGACTGGGCGCGTGGCAGCGGCATGAAGCCGAGCGAGTTTGACGGCCTCAGCGGCGCCAGTGTCGGCAGCGGCCGCAGCCTCACCGTCAGCGTGGAACTGGCCGACACCTTGATCGACGCCGGGTATCAGATCCGCATCGACAGCGCCGTGGAAGACAAGCGCGACAGCCGCGCCGACGTCAGTGTCCCGCTGACATCGGGCGGGTCGGGCAAGCCGGTCAGCGGCAACGGCTATGTCGAGTCCTTTACCTACGACCTGTAACACCTGCAACTTCTGGAGGCTGAACATGCTTCGCCAGTTCCACTCACTGCCCGGTCTGATCGCCGCCCTGCTGGTCATGATATTGGCCATCAGCGGCGCAGTACTGTCCGTCAATCCGGCATTGGAACGCCTGCACAACACGTCAACCGCGGCCGGGCAGCTCACTGTCGGCCAGTTGGCGGGGAACATCGCCAACCACTTTCCGGGGGTGGAGCAGATCCAGCGCAGCGCCTCCGGAACAGTGATCATCTACTACAACCAGGACGGCCAGGCCGGTGCGCAAACCGTCGACCCACTCACCGGCCAGGGCCTCGGCCCCTATGAGCCGTCTGCCGTTTCGCGCTGGGTAAAAGACCTGCACCGCTCGCTGTTCATGGGCACAACGGGGCATGGGATCGCGGGCGTCGGCGCATTCGTCATGTTGCTGCTTTCGGTGTCCGGCGCGCTATTGCTGGTGCCGCCGCAGGGCTACCTCAAGCGTCTGCGTGAGATTTGCGATCAGCACAACATCCTGTTGGTGTTCGACGAAGTGATCACCGGTTTCGGTCGTACCGGCTCGATGTTCGGTGCCGACAG